>CALLCD010000196.1 GCA_938049795.1 uncultured Hyphomonadaceae bacterium
CCAAAGGCCGAGCCGCGCCAGACGCGCCCCGTCACAAGCTGGAAAGGCCGTGTACTGATTTCCGCGCCCGCCGGAGCCACGCCAATAATCACGCTCTCGCCCCAGCCCTTATGGCAACATTCAAGCGCCGCGCGCATCACATCCGTATTGCCGATACATTCGAACGAGTAATCTGCCCCGCCGCCGGTTAGCTCGACCAGATGTCCGACCAGTCCATCATGCCCGTCATGCTCTCTGGGGTTGACGAAATGCGTCATGCCGAACTGCCGCGCCATCGCCTCGCGCGCGGGGTTCAGATCCACGCCGACAATCTGCTTGGCCCCGATCAGCCGCAAGCCCTGAACCACATTGAGGCCAATCCCGCCGAGACCAAAAACCACCGCCGTCGAGTTCGGCTCGACTTTCGCCGTATACATCACCGCGCCAATCCCGGTCGTGACCCCGCAGCCAATATAGCAAATCTTGTCAAACGGCGCGTCCTTGCGAACCTTGGCGAGGCTGATCTCTGGCAGAACGGTGAAGTTTGAAAAGGTCGAACAGCCCATATAGTGCAGAATCTGCTCGCCCTTATAGGAGAACCGGCTCGTCCCGTTCGGCATCAGCCCCTTGCCTTGGGTCGCGCGCACGCGCTGGCAGAGATTGGTTTTGGGGTTCAGGCAATAGTCGCATGTCCGGCATTCGGCTGTGTAAAGCGGGATGACATGATCGCCGACCTGTAAATCGGTCACCCCTGCGCCAACCTCGCGCACAATCCCTGCGCCCTCATGGCCAAGCACCGCCGGAAACGCACCTTCGGGATCTGCGCCCGAGCGGGTAAACTCGTCAGTGTGGCAAATCCCCGTCGCCTTGATCTCGACCAGCACTTCGCCCGCTTGCGGACCTTCCAGATCAAGCTCGACAATTTCAAGCGGTTTTCCGGCTTCAAAAGCAACAGCAGCACGGGTTTTCATAAAGCGTCTCCATTTGCCCTACAGGTGACATAAATCGCCCCGCCAAGACAAGCCGGAGCGGCGCGTTAATTGAACACATAATGGAGAGATGAGAAGAGGGGGCAAGAGGGTCGCCAATAGACTCATTAAGAGACTCGCAAGGGCCGCGAAGAGACTCGCAAATTGTGGGATAGATTGTTGGATAAACCATCCGCTCAGGACGGGAAATAAAACGCCGCCAGTTCATCCGAAAGCCGCCGCCCTTCACGCGCATATTCAGCCTCCGCCTGCGCCGAATTTGCCGAGCAAACCCCATTGCGCCGCGCGCTCTCCTGATAGCCGCGATTAAACCCATCCACCATCCGCGCCCGCAAAGGGCCACGTTCGGGCGCTTCAAGTCCCAATATTTGCTGCATATAACTGCGCCAATACTGGTCATCGACCCCGTTACACGCCACCCGCACGGCATGGGCGGCGCCAATAATCGCCGAAAGCTCGGCCAGATTTCGAAAATAGTCCTGATCACGCGGCGGTAAGTCTTGCTGAATGCGTTCCGATTGGGCATGGCTAGCCGACACAGCGTCCGGCAGGCCGCAAATGCTCAATGCCATCACTATGGAGATGCCCCAGTGCTTGATCTGCTTATTCATGAACGATCCTTCGCCCGATTGGCCGGCGAGTTCAAGGCGCGCGCGGCGGATATTCGCCCGATCCTGATCAATGATGCGGGCAGTTTTATGACCATAGACGGGACGGCGATTGACGCGATCCCCAATGTTGACATCGGTTATGGCACCCAAGATTCCTATTTCAGCCCCTCGGTCATGACCTTCATGCAGGCGATTCTGTCGGCGGAGAAACTTCAATGGTTCCAGTCAAGCGCGGCCGGTATCGAACACCCGCTCCTCCAATCTATCCGCAATCATGCCGCCGCCTATACCAGCGCCCATGAGCAGTCCCCTGCCATTGCCGAATGGGTGCTGTGGGCCGGGCTTGACTGGGTGCAGGGTGGAGCGGCACGGCGTCAGGCCCAGTCCGAAAAGGTCTGGCATCGCGGCGAATTTCGCGAACTGGCCGACACGCACTGGCTGATTGTCGGCTTTGGCAGCATTGGCCGCGCCTGCGCTCAGCGTTTGCGCGCTCTTGGTGCTAAGGTCACGGGCGTCCGCCGCACGCGTGGTGATGACCCCGGCGCAGACGCCATGATCCACCCGGGCGATTTACACGCAGCGCTCGGCGAGGCCGACTGCGTGGTCCTGTCATGTCCGTTGACCAGCGAGACCGAAGGCATGGCCAATGCAAAATTCTTCGAGGCGCTGCGAGACGACGCCCTTTTCATCAATGTCGGCCGCGGCCTGCTGGTTGACGAGGAAGCGCTGCTCGCAGGGCTCGAGGCCAGCCGTCCCGCCCATGCCGCGCTTGATGTGACGGCGGTTGAGCCTTTGCCCGAGGAAAGCCCGCTCTGGCACCACCCGAACGTCACCCTGACCGCCCATATTGCCGCCTTCACCGAGCGGGCTGCGCGCCGGACCGACAAAGTATTTCTCGAAAATCTCGATCACTTTCTGGCCGACAGACCTTTGCGAAACCTGGTCCTCAAGGAGCAGGAATCCTAGCGAAAAGACCCCGAAAACAGTTGGTTATAGGTCAAACTTGCTGTTGATTCGCATGAGACAAAGGGTTAGGCGGTTAGCCCATATGTCCGCTTCGTCATGGTGATGCCCCATTTTCGGCATGATTGAGCGGTTGAGTGCAGCGAGCGCACAGATGCGATTCTTTGATGGAGAATGATCATGTTGAAATACGGTTTGCTTGCCGGACTATTGGTCACAGGGCTTTGCGGCATCAGCGTGGCGCAGGAACCCGTGCAGGATAAGGCAGAGCCAGCCCCGGTCACCACGCCTGCGCCTGCCAAAGAAGCCGTCGAGCGGGTGCTCATCGCTGACCCTGAGCCGGTTGAAACGGAATATTTTCTCGCCCAGGGTGCGGCTGCGTCCGAAGTCGTGGACGATGAAGAACTGATCGCCGACGCCGCAGCCTTGGTCGCTTTGAGCGAAGAGCATGATGGCGACATGGCCGCGATGCCGGAAGCTATGGAATTTACAGAAGAATAATCGTTGGAAAGCAGGGTGTTGCCTGCGAGAAAGATGGGAGTTTCCAGCCAGTGCCATAGGTGCACATAATAATTGTAATCACTTTGGAAGTGTGTCTCTCTCTGCCATATCGCTAAGGTAGGGATTGGCGTTAAGGAATGACGGCGGTGTTGCCGCTCATAACAGTAAGAACTCTTGATTAGGGGAAAATAGAATGAAAAAGATTTTGATCACAGGCGTAGCAGCTATGGCTTTGGTGGCATGTGGTGCCGCAAAAGACGCCGCCGACAGTGCAGCTGATGCCGCTTCAAGTGCCGCCTCTGGCGCAGTTGATGCCGCCGCAGACACAGCCAGCGCAGCCGGTAGCGCCGTCTCGGACGCCGCCGCTGGTGCCGTTGAAGGCGCTGGCAATCTGGCTGAAGGTGCAGCTGCAGCAGCAGGTGACGCCGTGTCAGCCGCTGGTGATGCCGCCGCTTCGGCTGGCAGCGCAGTTGCCGACACAGCTTCGAGCGCAGCGAGCGGTGTTGTTGATGCTGCCAGTGGTGCGGTAGACGCGGCAGGCGGCGCGGCTGCTGCAGCCGGCGATGTTGCGGGCAACCTGACCGATGCGGCTGGTGACGCCGTTGGCGCTGCGACAGACGCTGCTGCGGGTGCTGCTTCAAATGCCGTCGACGCGGTAACGGATGCAGCAACCGATGCGGCGACGGATGCTGCCTCAAACGCGGTCGATGGCGCAGTTGACGCGGCCAAGGATGCCGCAACTGACGCAGCTGCCGGCGCGGCCGAAGAGCTCCCCGGCAAGGGCAGCTAAGCTTTCGGTCTAAACCCGAAGATATAAATTGAAACGGCCACGCAAAATCCGCGTGGCCGTTTTCGTATTTGCAGCTTGTCGGTCTGAATCCCTAAAAAATCGCGTAACCGCCATCGACCACAAATGTATCGCCCGAATGGTAAGACGACGCATCCGACGCCAGATAGACCGAAATCCCGCCAAAGTCCGCCGGTTCGCCCCAGCGTTTGGCCGGAACGCGCGGGATCACTTTTGACGCAAACACATCGGAGTCTTGGGCCGCTTCGGTCATATCCGTCGCAATCCAGCCCGGCAGAATCGCGTTTGCCCGCACGCCATAGCGCGCATATTCCACCGCAATCCCTTTGAGCATTGAGATCAGCCCGCCCTTGGTTGCCGCATAAGCCTGATTGCGCGCCGCGCCCTCAATCGCCGCCAGCGAGGCCACCCCGACCAGCGAACCACCCGGATCCCCCGCCTTGGCTCGATTGACGATGGATTTGGCCGCTTCCCGCAAAGTCCAGAACGCGCCTTCCATATTGACCGACATATTCTTCCGCCAGATTTCCGTGCTCATCTCCGCGAACGAGTTGGCCCCCTGACCAATGCCCGCATTGGCAAAACAGCTATCAATCCGGCCAAAATGCGCCTCGGTTTCGGCCATAGCGGCAACAACGGCCTCTTCCTCGGCGACATCCACCGCCCAGCTTTTGACCGAGCCCGTCCCTTGGGCTTCAAGGTGCGCAGCCGCGCTGGCATTGGCTTCAGCATTGCGGCCCCAGATTACGACATTCGCATTCGAGGCGGCGACCGCTTCGGCCATGCCAAGGCCAATGCCGCGATTTCCCCCTGTAATCACGACTGTTTTCCCCGAAAGGTCGAATGGCAAATAGGTCATATAAATATCCTTCAATCTGAGTTCCCACCGCCAGCATGGAGAGTTCCCCCAAGGGGCGTCAAGCCTTGCTTTTTGAAGCCCCTCGGCTAAGTCGGCAAAACTTGACGCAATCGTGCAATGTAACGCTTACGAGTCTTAGGTATCTCCTTTCATCATGGCCCGAAAACCGAGATCCGCCTCTGCAAAACCCATAAGCCTCGCTCTTCAGGGCGGCGGCGCGCATGGCGCGTTAAGCTGGGGCGTGCTCGAAACGCTGGCGCAGTCAAAAACGATCGACATCAAGGCGATCACCGCAACCTCGGCGGGGGCGATGAATGCGGTGGCATTTGCAGCAGGCATGGCCAAAGGCGGACCGCAAGGCGCGATAGAGGGGCTGGAGGCGTTCTGGCGCGAAGTGTCAAAGCGCAGCGCGCCCTATTCGAGGCTGAAAACACCGGCGGCGCTCAAAGCCATGCTGCCCTGGTCCCCGTTCAATCTCATGTCGGCGATGACCGCGATTGCCAGCCCCTATGATTTGAACCCGTTCGATCTGAACCCGCTGCGCGATGCGGTCGAGGCGAGCATTGATTTTGACGCGGTGCGGGCGAGCGGCATTGCCCTTCACCTGACCGCCACCAATGTCGAAACGGGCCGTGCGCGCGTGTTCACCGGCGCCGAGATAACAATCGACAGCGTGCTGGCGTCCGCCTGTCTACCGCAAACCTTCCGCGCGGTGGAGATCGACGGCGCGCCCTATTGGGATGGCGGCTATATGGGCAATCCGTCGCTGTTCCCGCTGATCTATTCGGATGCGCCCAAAGACATTCTGCTCGTCATGCTCAACCCCTTGTCGCGCGCCGGTGTGCCCAAAACGGCGAGCGAGATTCAGGAACGGCTCAACGAGATCAACTTCAATGCGTCGCTTTTGGGCGAACTACGTGCGATCAGCTTCGTCCAGAAACTGCTCGACGGGCATATGCTCGCCAGCGACGCGCAAGGTAAATACCGGCGCGTCTTCCTGCACATCATTCGGGGCGGGGCGGCAATTTGCGATTTCCCGCTCGAGTCCAAATACGACACCGATATGAAATTCCTCAGCGAACTGCGCGGACGCGGTGTTAGCCTTGCGACGCGTTGGCTCGATGAATGCGTCAAACATGTCGGCAAGGAATCGGGCTTCGACATCCGATCCGAATTTCTCGAGCCGAACGAACAATCCCAATAGGCCATTCGCTGTCAAAACCACTTGCCTTATTTCTGCCTTTATGTCCTAACGGCAACTTAACAAATTTGTATGAGTTTGTAAGAATGGCGGAATTGAAAGACAGCATAAAAGGCTTTGGCCTCTTTGTCGGTTTCCTGTTGCTCATGGGATGGCCCTTCCTCTGTCTCGCTCTGACACTCTACACGCGCTAGGTCAGACCAGCCGTGAGGAAAACCAGACGGGCAGCCCCGCTTGTGCGCTCGTCAAGTATCTCCCAGTCTCCAAATTCAACCTCTTCGCCCGCGCCGGTTTCAACCATCACAATCGCGCGTTCGCTGAGCCAGCCTGAACGCAATTGGTCAAGCGCTGGCACGACCAGTCCCTGTTCATAGGGCGGGTCAAGAAAGGCGAGATCAAAAGGCGCACCAAGATTGACCGGACGGGCCCCAAGCGCGGTCGCCGAACGCCTATGAATGCGCGTCACCCCGAACAGACCAAGCGTTTCGATATTGGACCGGATCGCCCCGCGCGCACCATTGTCTGTCTCTACAAAGAGGCAGAACCCGCCCCCGCGCGACATGGCTTCAAGGCCGAGCGAGCCCGAGCCGGCAAACAGATCAATCACACGCGCCTCCTCGAGCGGTGGCGCCCAATCGGCATGTGCAAGAATATTGAAAATCGCCTCACGCGCGCGGTCAGAGGTCGGCCGCGTCGTCCGTCCCTTGGGCGCTATCAGCGCACGTCCTTTGAATTTTCCAGCCACAATGCGCATGCCCAGCCTCTAGCTTGTCGCAGCGCTCCCGCCAAGTCACTTGCCACTACAACTCATTATAAAGGGCAACCAGTTCGACCTGACCACTGACATCCGTTTTGCCGAAAATTGTCTTCAGTCTTTGGCGCACAGTCGAGACTTTCAGGCCCAAAAGTGTCGCAATCGAGTTTGGTGTGTTCCCCGACGACAGGAGTTCGGTTGCGGTGATCTCGGCATTGGTCAACTCGAACTCCTCGGACAGGCGGC
>CALLCD010000197.1 GCA_938049795.1 uncultured Hyphomonadaceae bacterium
CTTGGCACACCCGCGGCCATTGCACTCGACGCCAATGATCCGGTGATTGATTTCGAAGTGACCCCGAACCGGCCCGACTGGCTCGGCGTGATGGGCATTGCGCGCGATCTGGCCGCAGCCGATGGCGGGCGACTGATCAGCCCCGAGCTTAAATCCTTCAGCGGCACGTTTGACTGTCCCATCGAAGTGCGCATCGAGCAGGAAGAGGCGTGCGCGATTTTTGCCGGTGTGCTGATCCGCGATGTGGTGGACGGCCCCTCACCCGACTGGATGCAGAAACGCCTCAAAGCGGTGGGCATCCAGCCCAAAAGCCTGCTGGTGGACGTAACGAATTATGTCTCGCTCGACAGGGCACGCCCGCTGCATTCTTATGATGCGGACAAGCTGCAAGGCCCTGTCCGCGCGCGGCTCGGCGAAGCGCATGAAACGCTCGACGCGCTGGACGGCAAGACCTACAAGATCACCGAAGACATGTGCGTCATCGCTGACGATAGCGGCGTGATCGGGCTTGGCGGCGTGATGGGCGGGCAGTCGACCGCCGTGTCGGAAACGACGGTCAATGTCTTCCTCGAGGCGGCCTGGTTTGATCCGCTGCGCACGGCGCGGACGGGGCGCAAGACCGGCATTATCTCCGATGCGCGCTACCGGTTTGAACGCGGCGTCGATATGGCAAGCTGTATGGACGGGCTGAAACAGGCGGTCGCGCTGATCAAGAAATATGGCGGCGGGAAAGTCTCCAAGCCTGTGATCGCAGGTGAGCCAATGGTGCATGCCGACAAAGTGGCGTTTAACCCGGATGATGTCGAACGGCTAACAGGTCTCAAGGTCAAGCATGCAGATATGAAACGTATGCTGAAAGATCTTGGCTTCGAAATCGAGGATGCGGGCGAAGGCTGGTATCTCACTGTGCCGAACTGGCGGTTTGACATCAATCAGTCTGCGGACTTTGTCGAAGAGATCGCAAGACTGACCGGCTTTGACCAATTGCCGCAAAGCTCGCTGCCGTCGACGGGCGGGTTGAGCGCCAAGCCTACCTCGCTGCAATGGCGGGTGCGGACCGGACGGCGTGTCTTGGCCGCGCGCGGTTTTATCGAAGCGGTGACGTGGAGCTTTATGTCTGCGCCTCATGCTGCGCTGTTTGGCGGCGATGATGCAGCGCTGGCGGTTGCCAATCCGGTGGCGAGCGAGCTGAGCCAGATGCGCCCCTCTATTCTGGGCAATCTCGCCCGCGCGGCACAACGTAGCGCGGACCATGGCACCGACAATGTGCGCCTGTTCGAGGCTGGCCCGATCTATCTTGGCGATGGCCCGAAAGACCAGCGCAGCGTGATCACGGCTCTGGTCCAGCCAAGTGCCGAGCGGTATTGGGGACAGACCCAGCCGGCCTATGACGCCCAGAGCGCCAAGGCCGATCTTTATGCCGTACTCGAAGCATTTGACCAGCCGCCCGCCCGCTTCCAGATTGCCGAACCAAGACAAGACCACTGGCACCCCGGCCGCGCGGCAAGACTGACCCTTGGCCCAAAGACCACAGTGGCCCATTTCGGCGCGCTGCATCCGCGCGTGCTCAAGGCGCTTGGCGTGTCCGGCCCTGTGTTCGGGTTCGAACTGAACCTGCAAGCCCTGCCGAATATGAAGACATCCGTGCTCAAGACCAAGCCCGTGCTCAACAAACCGGATCTTACGCCGATCCGGCGGGATTTCGCCTTTGTTGTCGAGCAAGATGTTGCGGCCGGTGAGATCATCCGGCTTGCCAGCAAAGCGCACAAAACGCTGATCTCTGGCGTCAGCGTGTTCGATGTCTATCAGGGCCAAGGCATCGAGGACGGGCACAAATCCGTCGCCATCGAAGTGACGCTTCAGCCAAGCGGCGAAGCATTGAAAGAAGCCGACATTACCGCCGTGTCCGACGCGATCATCGCAGCGGTCACCAAAGGCACGAAAGGCACTTTGCGCGCTTAGACCCACAACATACCATCAGGACACAGATCATATGACCGATTACACGCTTTACGGCTCGCAAGCTTCTTTGTTTACCGGCAAAGCACGCGGGTTTTTGCGCTGGAAGGGTGTGGCGTTTACCGAGAAAGCGGTCAATGACCAGATCATGAAAGAGCTGATCCTGCCGACGGTCGGCTGGCCGGTGATCCCTATCCTGCAAATGCCGGACGGAGAACTTGTTCAGGACACGGCCGATATTATGGCCAACATAGAAGCGGCCCACCCTGCTCCATCCCTTTATCCCGATGGCCCCGTCCAGCGCTTTGCCAGCGAGCTTTTGCACACCTATGCTGACCAATGGCTTGTCGTGCCGGCCATGCACTATCGCTGGAACTATAATGAGGAGTGGATCTATTCCGAATTTGGTCGCTCGGGCGCGCCGGACGCCACGCCGGAAGAGCAGTATCAACTCGGCAAACAGCGCGGGCAAATGTTTCGCGGCTTTGTGCCCATGCTTGGAATCAATGATAAGACGATCCCGGGCATAGAAGCGTCCTATGAGGCATTTCTGGCCGAGTTCTCCGAGCATTTGGACGTCCATCCTTACCTCTTTGGCGCGCGGCCAAGCCTTGCCGATTTCGCATTTCTCGGTCCGCTCTACGCCCATCTTTATCGCGATCCGGCGAGCGGCGAGATCATGAAGCGGCTGGCCCCGAACGTCGCCGACTGGACCGAGCGGACGATTGCTGGCGAAGGCGAGACCGGCGCGCTTGCGGGCGACGACACTGTGCCCGAGACGCTGCTGCCAATCCTGCGCCGCGCCATAGCCGAGCACTTGCCAGTGCTACAGACCTCGCTTGAGCAATTCGCGACATGGCTTGCCAATGCCGAGCCGGGCGCAGAAGTGCCACGCGCGTTCGGGCAAGCCGCTTTCACGCAAAGTGGACGCAGCGGAGAGATCATCACGGCGAGCTTTTCGCTTTTTCGTCTGCAAGCCGCGCTCGACGAATATGCCCGAATGGACGCCGAGGCGCGCGCCCGTGCGGATAGCTTGCTCGATGCGATTGGCGGCGCGGCGCTGAAGACTTTCACCTTGCCGCAGAGGCTCGAGCGGCGGAACTATAAGCTGCATCTGGCAGTCTAACCGACGCGCGATCAAGCCCCCGGCGTGCGGTATTTTCGCCAAATCGAGAGGATTTTCGGGCCATCGACCAGATAGCGTTTGGTCAGCCGTTTGGGCTCGCTGACCATGCGGTGGAGCCATTCAAGCCGCATTTCGCGCATCCATTTCGGCGCGCGGGCGGTCTTGCCGGACAGGAAGTCGAAACTCGCCCCGCAACATAGGCCAAGCCCGACCACATCCCCGCGCAATTTGGCGGCATGGGCGACCATTTCCTGTTGCGGGGAGCCGACACATAGAAAATGCACCCGCGCCGGATGGGCCGCCATAAACGCCGCCGCTTCGGCAATCGCGTCGCTGTTATGGCGCAGGCCCATAGGCGGCGCGTGCCATGACAATCGGGTCAGGCCAAACCGGCTGCGAATGGCCTCGACATCTTCCGCCTCGGTGCCAATTACCGTAATCGGATCATCCGGCCCGATCTCGCCGCTTAACAGCGCAGCCACGATATCCGCCCCCGGAGAGGCCGGCAGCGCAAGCCCGTCACGCCGCGCGAGCACTTCGAGAATGCGGCTGTCATTGAGCAGAATGTCGGCGTCTTCGTAGAGGTGGCGCAGACTGTCATCGCCCTCAAGC
>CALLCD010000198.1 GCA_938049795.1 uncultured Hyphomonadaceae bacterium
GTGATCGTCACACCAAGCCCGGTCCCGCCAAAGCGGCGCGTGGTTGATCCGTCCGCCTGCTGAAAGGAATCAAAGATTGTCTTAAGCTCTTCGGGCGCAATCCCGATCCCCGTGTCCGAGACATGCACCGTCACTTCATGCTCGTCCCCCACCGGCTTGCTCGTCACCGCAGCGATGACGCGGCCCGACTGAGTAAATTTGATCGCATTCGAGATTAAGTTCTCAACGCATTGCCGCATCCGCACCGGGTCAATCTGCATGCGCGATGGCACCGCCGGATGGATCACAAGGTCAAAATCAAGCCCCTTGTCTTCGGCCAATGGCTTGTGCAGCTTATAGAGCCCGCCAAGCTTGTGGCGAATATCGGTCTCCACACGGCTGATCTCAAGCTTGCCCGCTTCGACTTTGGACAGATCGAGAATATCATTGAGCAGCGACATCAGATTGGTGCTCGACTCGCGGATCACCGCAAGGTGCTCTGCCTGCTGAGCATCCAGATCCGAATAGGACAAAACCTGCGCCATGCCGACCACGCCATTGAGCGGCGTGCGGATCTCATGGCTCATATTGGCGAGAAATTCAGACTTCATCCGCGTCGCTTCTTCAGCCTTCACGAGCGCTGAGCGCAAATCATGCTGGGCTTTGCGCTCTTCACGCACATCGCGGAAATGGGCCAGCGATAACAGCTCCCCATCTGTACTGTGAATGGTTGACACAGCGACCGAGAAGAGGATTTCTTCTCCCGATTTTGTCAGATAGGTTCGGTCCGTAATGTACTGATTGATTTCTTCGGTTTCGAGCTTTTGGGCGAGATCCTGCCGTACATCAGATTCGGCCTCGTGCATCAGGTCTCTAATGTTCAGCGCCAGCAATTCTTCCCGCGTGTAGCCGAGTTGCTCGCAAAGCGCGCGATTGGCATAGATAATCTTATGGTCAACATTGGCAATCGCAATCGCGTTGACAGCATCATCACAGGCTGATTCCATCATTTTAAGCTGTCCACGCGCCGCGTCCCGCTCGGCCACGACATCACTGACATCCTCCATCATGACGATGCAGCCACCCTCCGATGGCGACGACACGAACTTGATCATTTTCTTACCATAGACAGAGCCAGCTTGCGCGGTCGTGATCATGCTCAGATGTGCGCCGGTTTCGATTGTTTCGACCATTTGGGCAAACCCGGCCGAGCCGCGCAAATATCCGTGCAAGTCCAGAAGGCTCTTGCCGACCACATCGTCGCGCTCTGCATCGCTCTGCTTGAGCATCTCATCATTGGCCCAAAGGAATGTGAAATCGACAATCGCGCTGGTATCGTCTTTCACCGGCTCAAAGCCCATCACAGGTACGGGCAGCGTGTTTATCAGATCAATGGCCAAGCGACGTACTCCAAATTACGATCATCAGATTTTACGGCGAAATCATTAACTAGATTTTACGCCGAAAGCGTAACACCCATCGCAAAATCGCAGGATTTTCAAAAATCAGGGCGCGCGCGGCCCCGAACTCGCCTATAAGCGCCAATATGACACTTATATCAAAAGAGATTCTGCTGAAATTTCTGGCAGACAATCCACACATCACCAGCAAAAGAGACATCGCCCGTGCCCTGCACATTACGGGCAAGGGCCGGACGGAACTGCGCCATATCCTCAAAGAGCTTGAAGCGGACGGCAAACTCGAACGCACCGCCAAACGCGCCTATGCCCAGAAAGACACGCCGCCGCCTACCGGCATGCTCTTGTTCGAACGCATCGACGAGCATGGCGATCTCGTTGGCCGTATGACAGGGCGCGACGGCCCTTATGGCCCCGAGATTGTCTATGCCGGCGTTCAGGGCAAACGTAAGCAGCCGGTCCCGGGCGCTGGCGACCGCGCGCTTTGTAAAGTCTTCGAGACCAAACAAGGCTGGCGCGCCAAGATGATCAAAAAGATCGGACGGGCCGAAGCGTCCGAGATGACCGGCCTTTACACCACACTGCGCAATGGCGGCGGACGCGTCGCTCCGGCCAATCGCAAGGACCGGCGCGAAATTGTCATCGAGCACAATGACGCTGGTGGCGCGCAAGACGGCGACCTGGTTGTTGCCCGCCTCAAGCCCGGCGGACCGGGCCGCGCCTATGGGCCGAAGCTTGGCGTCATCACCGAAATTATCGGACAGGCGGACGACCCAAAAGCTGCCAGCATCCTCGCCATTCATGCTCATGGCATTCCCGTCGATTTCCCCGACGAGGTCATCGCCGCCGCCAAATCCGCCGAGCCTGCCAAGGTCAAACGCGAAGACCTGACCAAAACCCCGCTCATCACCATCGACCCGCCCGATGCGCGCGATCATGATGATGCCGTTTTTGCTGAAAAGCTCGAGGATGGCTGGCGCGTTATTGTCGCCATTGCCGATGTCTCCGCCTATGTCACCGAAGGCTCGGCGCTCGACCGCGAAGCGCAGATGCGCGGCAACTCGACCTATTTCCCCGACCGCGTTGTGCCCATGCTGCCCGAAGAATTGTCCGCAGACGCATGTTCTCTGAGAGAGAAAGAACTGCGCGCCTGCATGGCCGTCGAAATGATCTTCGACACGTCCGGCACCAAACGCTCCCACCGCTTCATTCGCGGCACAATGCGCTCAGCGGCCAAGCTCTCCTATAACGAAGCGCAGAACGCAATTGACGGCCTCTCAGGCGGCCCCGGCGACGCCATGCTCGACCATGTACTCAAGCCGCTATGGGGCGCTTATACCGCCATGTGCGTTGCGCGCGACAAACGCCAGCCGCTCGATCTCGACCTGCCCGAACGCCGCGTCGAGCTTGGCGAGGATGGCCATGTCAAAGCGATCACCCAACGCGAACGGTTCGATGCCCACCGCTTGATCGAAGAGATGATGATTGCTGCCAATGTCTGTGCCGCCGAGACACTGGAAAAGGCCAGAACACCGCTCATCTATCGCATCCATGACCAGCCATCGGACGCCAAAATCTCCGCCCTTGCCGACTTCCTGCAAACCCTGAACATCAAATGGGCACGCGGCGAACGTCCGCAGACACACCGTTTCAACACGCTTCTTGCCGAGGCGGGCTCGGGCGAACACAAGGATGTGGTGACCGAAATGGTGCTCCGCTCGCAGGCCCAGGCCGTCTACGCCCCTGACAATATCGGCCATTTCGGCCTCCACTTGACCAAATACGCCCACTTCACCTCGCCCATCCGCCGTTATTCGGACCTTATCGTCCACCGCGCTTTGATCCGTACTCTGCAAATGGGGCCGGACGGGCTCGGCGACGAAAACGCCGCGCGCATGGAGGAGCTTGCCGAACACCTCTCGACCACTGAACGCCGCTCTATGGCCGCCGAGCGTGAGGCAACCGACAGGTATCTCGCGCACTTCATGGCCGACCGCGTGGGCGCCGAGTTTGAAGGCCGCATCGCCGGGCTCAACAAGGCGGGCCTCTTCATCAAGCTTGCCGAAACCGGCGCGGACGGATTTGTGCCGATCTCGAAACTGTCGGACGAATACTGGGTCCATGATGAACGCTCCCAGGCGCTCGTCACCCGTGGCTCGGGCCGCCGCTACGAAATGGGTCAGGAGATCAGCGTGCGCCTGTCCGAAGCGACCCCCTTAACCGGCGGCCTGCTGCTGGAAATGCTGTCAAAGCCGCTGGCCAAAAAGCCCGGCAGCAAAGCGCCCGCCTCCCGCACGCCCCGCAAAGGGAACCGGAAAATGGGCAAAGCGGAGAAGCATAGGCGGAGGAAGCTTAAGAAATGACCCGCCCGCACAAGCGACAAAAGCCAAAACACCCCACCCGCCCGGTCTTAATTTCGCCGTATTCAGACTGAACCATGTGAACGGATGATTACATTAGAGGGACACATGAAACCGCACATTCTACTCGCCGCAGCGCTCTGCGCGACACCGCTCGCCATAGCTCAAACCGAACCCGCCCCCACGCAAACATCCTCTCAAGAGGCGTCGCCAAGCATGATCACATTCTGCCTTGGGTCGAATGAGATGCTGGACCTGTTTTTAAAAGGCGAGACAGAGAACATACCCCGATATAGCGAAAGTGCCGGCGCACGCGTCCAGAGGCAGTTCCCGAAAACGCATGTCTATCTGCACGCAAAATATATCGAGCGCGGCGACAGATCTATCGGGATTTGCCAGTATTCAAACCATGTCGGCATCGTCGCCAATTATGTGCTTAATGGTGCATGGGCAGATGCGGCCGATGGAGACTGTAGCGGTGAATACTGCGCACGCGGAGGATATTGGCGTCAGGAATGGAGGGAAACATCTGAAGCTGACGATGTCGAGGGCCAAGAATATATCTACACTTGTATGCGAGATAACCAAGATGGTCGCGTCTTTCCAAGCGGCCAGTGTGGATTTTCGCCAGGAAAACCCTAAAGCCAAGCCACGCCCGAGAGACACCACATATGACCGTCCCCGGTATCCAGTCCGCCTATGACAAGGAAGATGATGGCGATGTCATTGTCACCGACCAGCCAAGCCCGCGCCCCAAAGATGCCGCCACACTGATCCTCTTGCGACCTGCAGGCCCGTCCGCCGAAGTCCTGATGGGCAAACGCTCTGGCAAACATAGTTTCATGCCGGACAAATATGTCTTTCCGGGTGGGCGCGTTGATCCAACCGACGGGCGTATTCCAGCCGCCAGTGAGTTACACGATAAAAGCGCGGAGAAACTGTCGATCAGTACACGGCGTAAACCCCGCGCCTTTGCGCTGACCGCCATTCGGGAAACATTCGAGGAAACCGGCCTTATCGTCGGCAAAGCCCGTCAGGATGCGGCCCCTTATAAAGTCCATAAGGACTGGCAGGACTTCTTTTCCCAAAGCGCAATCCCCAGCCTCAAGGGTTTGCGCTTTATTGGCCGCGCCATCACGCCGCCCTATCGGCCCAAACGCTTTGATGCGCGTTTTTTCATGGCCGATGCCCGTGATGCTTTGATTGATGACCGTCCGCCCGTGGACGGCGCAGAGCTGTCGGATCTGCAATGGGTGTCTCTTGACGCCGCGCTTGAACTTGACCTGCCCAATGTGACGCGGTTCATGCTCAGTGAGATTGAACGTCGGATAGCTTCACCGCGTCAGCAGCCTTCACCGCCACTCCTGCGTTGGACGCAAACCGGGCATTCCGTCACCCGGCTCTGATCAATCCGACAGCGTCAGTCAGCGATCAGATTAGCCCGCTTCGCTACGCTTTTTGCCGTCAAGATCGAAATCGCCTGCGTCATCGCCCGCGTCCGGATTGCCAAGCGTCACCAGTAAGGGCCCGGGCAAGAGCTTACCGAGCGCTGAGGATGTCTTCGGCGGGATATAGGTTTCCATATCGACAAAATGCTTCAATTTTTCAACTGGTTGCGCGCGACTGATGAAATAGCCCTGCAATTCATCGCAGCCATGCTCGCCGAGGAAATTGCTCTGGAATTCAGTCTCCACGCCTTCGGCGGTGCAGCGCAGTCCAAGGGCTTTTGCCAGTCCGAGCGTTGCCACAGTGATTGCGCGGCTGTCCTCGCTGGTTTCCATATCGCTGATAAAGCTCTTGTCGATCTTGATCTTATCGAACGGGAAGTTCCGCAAATAGCTCAGTGACGAGAAGCCTGTGCCGAAGTCATCAAGCGAAATCCGTACACCGAGCTCTTTAAGCTGATGAAGCCGGTCAATCGTAAAGTCGGTATCGGTCATCAACACAGATTCGGTGATCTCCAGATCAAGCCGCGACGGGTCAAGTTCATTGCGCGCCAGGGCCTGAACAATGGTCGGGAACAGGTTCGCACTGTGCACTTGCAGAGGCGAGATGTTGACCGCAATGCGGACATGATCGGGGAAGCGTTTGGCATTCTCCAGCGCTGCGCGGATGACCCAGTCACCGAGCCGCGTGATCAGGCCGCTGTCTTCGGCCGCCTCGATAAATTCGGACGGATAGATCAGTCCCTTGGTCGGGTGAATCCAACGCAGCAGCGCCTCGCAGCCAACAAGTTCGCGCGTCTTCGCATCGACTTGCGGTTGGAAATAGACAACCAGTTCATCATTCTCGATCGCCCGTTGCAAATCATGCTCGACCTCACGCCGGCGCTGGGCCTCACGTTCAAGGTCTTCACTGAACATACACCAGCCCGCACGGCCATCGCTTTTGGCGCGATAAAGCGCAAGGTCGGCATGTTTGAGCAAAGTGCTGGCATCCGGCAAGCTGCGGTCAAATATGCGCACACCAATTGAGGCGCTACACCGCGCAGCAGACCCTTTGAGATTGTAGGGCTTGGCCAGCGCCTTGGACAGTTTTTTAACAAACGCTTCTATTTCCGGCACATTACCTTTGCGCTCGATCGAGATGGCAAATTCATCTCCGCCAAGGCGCGCAATGGCATCACCGGGCTCGCAATTCTCGTGCAGACGATCTGCCACGAATTTCAGCAGGGCATCGCCAGCGGGGTGCCCAAGCGTGTCATTCACCCATTTAAAATTGTCCAGATCAAGCCAAAGCAACGCGCGCTGATAACCTCGCCGGGGCTCGGCGCGCACTTCCTTTTCAAGCCGCTCAAGCATGGTCACTCGGTTTGGCAGCCCAGTCAGATCATCATAATGAGCCAGATGCGCAATGCGGTCCTCGCTCAGCTTGCTGGCGGTCACATCAGAGGCAACGCCACGAAAGCCTGCAAAAAATCCGTTTTCAAACACTGGCTTGCCGGTCAGCAGCCACCAGATTTCCTGATCATCCATCTTGACCGGCATGACAAGGTCGCGGAAGGCCGCACGGCGTTTGAAACTCGTTTCCAGAATGTCGCGCGCATCACACGGCATGAACAATTGGTCCAGCTTGAGCCCTTCCTGCATGATCTCATATTGGGTCTTGCTCGCCTGAATGCCCTCCTGCAAGCCGAGCAGCAAACCATCCTCGTCGGTCTGCCACAGCCAGTCAGACGTTGTTTCCTCAAAGTCACGTAGCAGCAAGCTAATCACCTGCTCCTGTTCAATCAGCGCCGCCTCGCCTAGCAATTGCTCGACATAGCGCGCATGCGACCACTGGACACAAACCGCCAGAATACCGCCATATACAACCGTCAATACCGCAAGGAGATCATATATCGGTGTGCCGATGATCTGTAGTCCAACGATGTGCCCGATGAGCAGCGGAAGAATGAACGCATAGGCTGCCTGAGGGATTCTTCCGAGTAGAAACCCACCCGCAAACATCATCGCAGCCATAACGATTCCGAGCGCCATGTGGCCTAGCGGGTCAGAGTATGGAACAACAATTATGGGAACGACGCCCCAAATGAGCCCGAGAAATGCCGAGCGGCGCGCCATATTCTCAATGCTCCGGCGCGAGCGTGTTTTCTTGTCTTTGGCTGCTTTCGCCTGAACACTGCCGAGCATTGTTACGCCACAAATCATGCAGAGTGCGGTGGCCCAAATTCCCAACAGACCTTCCGCTCCGCTTGACCAAAAGGCGATCAGAACAACCGCGCCATTGATCAACTGAGCCATCATGATGGCTGGAACAAGACTGGTCACAGAGGCAAGTTGCTTGGCACGAATGCGGCCGGCGACATCCACCGGAATGCTAGGCGCCGCAAAAATGGATACCGAATTTCTAATCTTAGTATATGTACTCACCGCGCGTTCCATATCGTCCTCAACTCGACTACGCCTCAAGATCCCTGAAGGCGTTTACAGTTGATTTTTAGCAAACCTGCGTGAATATCTTGGTAGCGCGATTGATGAAATTTGATCTATTTACCAAAAAATCTGCTTAACTATGGTCTTTGTTGCGCCATCGCGCCCACAGTAAAGGGGCGAATTACCCATAAGGCGGAGACCACTGGCCCACACGTTTGCGGTCAAATCGGATTCAGGACAGCTCGTCAGCAATGCGTAAGGCCAATTTTCTGGCAATTTCGGATTTGTCCCCACGCGGCCAATTTTCAACGCCTTTGCGCGAGATCAGAGCCACTTGATTTTCATGTCCGCCCATCACATCACCGGAGACATCATTGGCGACGATCCAGTCACATTTCTTGCGTTTGAGCTTGTCTTTCGCGTGGGCTTCGACATCATTGGTCTCTGCCGCAAAACCGATTACGAGGCCGGGCCGCCTAGATTTTTTGCGCGCCAATGTCGCCAGAATATCGGGGTTTTCCTTCAGCTCCAGCGCGGGCGGCGCGCTCTTTGCCGCGCCCTTGATCTTCAATTTCCGCTTGGCCGCCTGCGCCGGACGCCAATCTGCCACCGCCGCCACGGACACAAACACATCCGCAGGCAGAGCGGTCTCGCAAGCTGCCAGCATCTCGCGCGCCGTCTCAATTTTCACGCGCTCCACGCCCACCGGAACCTCGATATCCACGGGTCCTGACACAAGCGTGACGCGCGCCCCGAGCGCTGCCAGTGCGCCTGCAATCGCGTAACCCTGTCGGCCGGAGGAATGATTGGACAAGAACCGGACTGGATCAATCGGCTCGCGCGTCGGCCCGGCGGTGACAAGCGCATGTCGCCCCGCAAGCGATCTGTCGCCGTCCTCAAGCTTGCGCAAAATATGATCCGCAATCCGGTCTACTTCGGGCAAGCGCCCGGGGCCAAATTCGCCGCACGCCATCGCCCCCTCATCAGGGTTCATAATCTCGACGCCATCGGCCCGTAACAGGCCAACATTGCGCTGCACGGCGGCATGTCCCCACATGCGCACATTCATCGCCGGCACCATTAAAACCGGCTTATCGGTCGCCAGAAGCGTGGTCGAGGCGAGATCATTGGCAAGCCCGCC
>CALLCD010000199.1 GCA_938049795.1 uncultured Hyphomonadaceae bacterium
GCAAATCGCGTGGGTTCTGGGTAACGAAGAAGACGCCGACGCCTTTGGAGCGGATCAGGCGGACGACCTGCTCGACTTTCTCAAGCAGGGCGCGCGGGGCATCATTGAATAGCAAATGGGCTTCGTCGAAGAAGAAGACGATTTTCGGCTTGTCCGGATCGCCCACTTCGGGAAGTTCTTCGAACAGTTCTGACAGGAGCCAGAGCAGGAAAGTGGAGTAAAGGCGCGGCGAATTGATCAGATCGGTCGAGTCGAGGACATTGATATAGCCGCGGCCGTCGCGCGTGGTGCGCATGAAGTCGGCAAGCTCAAGCGCCGGTTCGCCGAAGAATTGCTCTGCGCCTTCGCGTTCAAGCACGAGCAGATTGCGCTGGATCGCGCCGAGCGAGGCTTTGGCGACATTGCCATATTCGAGGCTGATCTCCTGGGAGACTTCCTTGTCGCCCATATGGATCAGCAGTTTGCGCAAATCCTTGAGGTCGAGCAGGAGCATGTCATTGTCGTCGGCATATTCGAAGGCAATGGTCAGGACGCCCTCTTGGGCATCGGTCAGGTCCATCAGGCGGGCGAGCAGGGTCGGCCCCATTTCCGAGACGGTGGTGCGGACCGGATGGCCTTTTTTGCCGAACACGTCCCAGAAGACGGCGGGGCTTGCGGCATAGTCATAGTCTTCAAAGCCAATTTTTTCGGCGCGGCTGATCAGCTTGTCGTGGAGTTTGTGCTCATGGCTGCCAGAGAGCGTGACGCCGGAAAGGTCGCCTTTGACATCGGCGCAGAAGACGGGGACGCCAGCATTTGAGAAGCCCTCGGCGAGGATTTGCAGGGTGACGGTTTTGCCTGTTCCGGTGGCGCCTGCGACCAATCCATGCCGGTTTGCGCGCTTGAGCAGCAAGACTTGCGCTTCGTTCTGGGCTTCGCCGCCGCCGCCAATGAAAATCGAATCAGACATGTTTGTAAGTCCCTCAGGTGAATATGTGCGCCAAGCTAACGGTTTGGCGCTCTGGGGCAAGGGGGAGGGACAGGTGGGGGACGGATTTGGGTTTGGAGGGAGGTCTGGTAAGGGTCAGGGGGAGACGTTAGAGAGTTTCGTTGTTTGGGTCAGATCGAATATTTGCTTTGAGATCACGCGCTTGGCCCCATTTACTCATATAACTTTCAGCTGATTTAATATCGTGGAATATGGGCGCCCCAATTATCTCAAGATAATGTCGGGCAGCCTCATTGAATGCTTCGTCATCATTCATATCTACCATCCAGCATTCTGAGGCGGGGCAATAAAACATCAGAACCCCACTATCTATAATGAAGTTCCTTAGAGGTGCGTAGGTGCACAATGCCTCCTCTATCTCTGCGACTGTGTACTTCTTATTTCTCAGTCGAAGGTTTGCGGCTCTCAGCGGATCAATCATCTTTGGCTTTCACTTATGTTGTTCTTGCACCTATCATATCCAGTTGCCTCAGAAAATATTACTAAGCTGAGGCCCCCTCTGACGCCGAAAGCAGACCTCAGCTTTTGGTCAGGTCCGGAGGTCCGCTCATTCCCGCGAAGGCGGGAATCTCGTCCAGTGAATCCGGAAGCCTGTCGCACCAGATCCCCGCCTGCGCGGGGATGAGCGGGTGTCCTTTGACGCAGAGTTGGCGTGAGGGGAAGAGTGGCCATGGACCCCAACTTTCGTTGGGGAGACGGGAAGAGTTTCGAGGTCCGGTTTGCGACGAAGGCCGTGTCGCCAAAGAAAGTTGGGGGCTATGGCGGCGTGCTCGGTCTCCCGATGGCGGCTTGCGGAGTTGACGGGATGGGCGAGGCGGCTCAGTGTTTGGGGCTTACGACATTTGGGAGCGGCGGGTATGGATACGGCGACGAAATCGGGCATCTGGATTATTGCGACGGGGGTGATTGTTGCGTTTCTTTATCTCGGGCGGGCGCTGTTTGCGCCGTTTGCGATGGCGGTGTTCCTGTTTCTTGTGATGGAGGGGTTTGCGACGGCGATTGATAATCGATCCCAATTGCTCAAGCGAGGGGCGTCGCGGATTATTTCTATCTTGCTGGTGTCGCTCGGGTTCGGGCTGTTTATTGCGCTGATGGCGCAGGGTGTGGCGCAATTTGGCGGGCAGGCGGCGCTTTATGAGAGCAAGATCAACATATTGATTGGCGACCTTTACGGGCTCTTGCATCTGACCGATGCGCCGACGCTGTCGGATTTGCTGTTCGGGACGCCCGGGCGGCGGCTTTTGGCAACTTTGGGTAGTACGACGGGGGAGTTGAGCGAGAATCTGATTCTGATCCTGCTCTATGTCGCGTTTATGTTTGTGGCGCAGTCGACCTGGTCGCTCAAGCTTGACTATATTTTCCCCGAGCGCGAGCGGCGCGAGCAGGCGCGCAAAGTGGGGGATGCGGCGATCCGCGGGATTGAGAGCTATTTGTGGACGCAGACGGTGATTTCGGTGCTGACGACGCTGTTTACCTATGTGACGTTGATTGCGCTGGGCGTTGAAAATGCGCTGTTTCTGGCGGCGCTTATCTTTGTTTTGAACTATATTCCGACGATTGGCTCGATTGTGGCGGCGTTTATTCCGCTGCTGTTTGCGCTGGTGCAACCGGAATTGCCGGCTTGGCTGCCCGCCGAGCCGCCGCAGGACACGTATATTTATGCGGCGATTGTGTTCGGGACGGTGGCGTTCTGGCAGTTCTTTTTCGGCAATTTCGTCCAGCCGCGCATGATGGGCGATTCGCTTAATCTGTCGGCGCTGGTGGTTTTGATCGCTTTGGCGGTTTGGGGGGCGATTTGGGGCATTCCGGGCATGTTCCTGTCGGCGCCGCTGACAGTGTTGATGATGATCCTGTTTGCGCAATCCCCGTCAACGCGGTGGCTGGCGATTGCTTTGTCGGCGGATGGGCGGCCTGATAAGTCGGCCGGGCAAGGGCCAAATTCGCAAATCGTAGTAAATACTACAGAACCGGCTGATCACAAGATCGTATGAACTGACGAAATTTGATTGCATAGTGGTGTGCAATACACATATGGAGAGGCGAAAGGGCAGGTTTTTGGCCTGTCTTCGTAATCGGATGTGCTTGTGTCCCCAAACTTAAGCAAGCACAACCGATAGGGACCATCAGACATGTCCCCGTTTGATGGTCCCGTTTGCTTTTTTGCCAGCATATCTTGCGAGATTGATGTTCCAATCAGGGGCGGATTGTGTTTGAACCAGACTAATTTTTAGCGTGTGCGGTTCAGCAAGAATTTGCGCAGATGCCGACACGGATGATGGGACGCAATGTCATGCAGATAGCGATGGGTAAACAGGCCGTTCTGGACGATATGCGCGAGAGCTGCGGTCCGGACAATGGCGTCGGGCTGACAGAGGTGCAGCTCAAAGCGCTGGCCAAGAGCTTATGGGCGTTCGGGGCGGAGAGCGATCTTGAGGTGCGGCGGTTTCGTTTGGTGCCGAATGTTGCCGGATTGGGCGGCGAATTGCTGGAACTGGCGGGATTTGACTCGCCGTTTCTGGTTGAATCTGTGCTGGCCGAATGCCGCGCGCAGAACATTGCGGTCAATACGTTTTTTCATCCGATCATCGCACGCGACAAGGCCGAAGCGGAGGCGGGGGGGCGTGTGTCGCTGATGCAGTTCCATTTGCCGGCGCTGTCCAAGATAGCGCGTGCGCGGCTGGAAGTGGGGCTTCAGACGACGCTCGATGAGCTTGCGATTTCGGTTGCCGACCACAAGCTGATGCTTCAGCGGATGTTTGACGAGGTCAAGCGGCTGTCGGAGGAGACACATCTTGATGGCGATGTGCGGACCGAATCGCTGGCGTTTCTGGAGTGGCTCGCCAATGAGCATTTCGTTTTTCTCGGCGCGCGGACTTATGAATATGGCATAGAGCCGGACGGGCAGTTTGCGTGCGAGGAGCCGGAAATTGTCGAGGGTGCGAATCTGGGCTTGCTCAGGGACGAGGCGCGCAATGTGCTCTCGCGCAAGGATGAGCCGACCATGCTGACGGGGCTGAACGGGACGTTTCTGAACACGCCCGAGCCGCTGATTATTGCCAAATCGACCGTGGTTTCGCGCGTACACCGGCGGGTGCGGGCGGATTATATCGGGGTGAAGCATTATGACAAAAGCGGCCGTGTGGTTGGTGAAACACGGTTTTTGGGGCTGTTTACGGCGGAGGCCTATCTCGAGCCGGTGCGCAATGTGCCGCTGATCCGGAAGCGGGCTGAACAAGTGCTCGAGGCTTTTGGCGCGCAGGAGGGTGGGCATTCGGCCAAGGCTCTGGCGGGCATTCTCGAGAACTGGCCGCGCGACGAATTGCTGCAAACGGATGCGGAGACTTTGTTGCCGATGGTGACGGGGGTGATGCATTTGCTCGACCGGCCCCGCACGCGGCTGTTTGTGCGGCCTGATCCGTTTGGGCGGTTTCTCTCGGCGCTCGTTTATATGCCGCGCGATGCTTATGATTCGGATTTGCGGCGGCGGGTTGTCGGGCTGCTGGAGACGGCGTTTGGCGGGACCTTGTTGCGGTTTGAGCCGCGCTTTGATGTCAGCTCGCTTGTGCGGCTGCATATTCAGTTGGCGGTCAAACCCGGCGCGCCGCAGCCCGATCTTGAGGCGGTGGAGCAGGGCGTGGTCGAGCTGGCGACGCGTTGGCAGGATGTGTTTTTGCAAACGCTGCAAGAGGGTGATTTGAGCGAGGACGCCCAGGATGGGGCGAGCCTGTTTGCGAGCGGGTTTGACGCCGCTTACCGCGATGCGTTTAGCCCGGGCGAGGGGCTGCTTGATGTGGCCGAGATTGCGGAACTGTCTGGCGACAGAACGGTGCGGATGCGGACCTATAAGCAGGCTGGGGACGCGGACGATTATGTGCGGGCGAAAGTGTATTCGCGCGGGACGCCGCTGGCTTTGTCCGAATCGGTGCCGGTGCTTGAGAATATGGGGCTGTTCGTGGTGTTCGAGGTGGCCTATCGGGTGTGTCCGAGCCAGAGGCCGCGCGATGATGCGCCGCATACGTATTGGGTGCACAGTTTCATGATGCGTTCGCAAAGCGGCGAGCCGGTGGATCTGGTGGCCAATGGGGCGGCGTTTGAAGATGCGTTTGCGGCGATCTGGACAGGGCGGGCGGCCAATGACGGGTTTAACCGGCTGATTTTTACAGCCGGAACGGATTGGCGCGAGGCGGATTTGCTGCGTGGGCTGTCAGCTTATCGGCGGCAAAGCGGGCTTGATCCGGCGCGGGAGAGCCAGATTCGGGCGTTTGTGAGCTATCCGAGGATTACGCAAAGTCTGGTGAGGCTGTTTCGCGGGCTCTTTGATCCGGAAAGCGGCGTAGAGCTTGAAGCGCGGCAGAGTGCGGCGGAGGCGGTGCTGGCGGACATTCACACCGCTTTGGGGCAGGTGCCATCGCTCGAGGATGATCGGGTTTTGCGGCGGACGGCGGCGCTGATCATGGCGATCCAGCGGACGAATTATTTCCAGGCCGATGTCGGGCATTTGGCGTTTAAGATTGCAAGCCAGGCGCTTGAGGATTTGCCGAAGCCCGTGCCGTTTCGCGAGATTTTCGTGACGGGGCCGTGCATTGACGGGGTGCATTTGCGGTTTGGCGCAGTGGCGCGTGGCGGTTTGCGCTGGTCGGATCGGCCCGATGATTTCCGGACTGAGGTTCTGGGGTTGGTTAAAGCGCAGCAGGTCAAGAATGCGGTGATTGTGCCGGTCGGGTCGAAGGGCGGATTTTTTCCGAAGATGTTGCCGATTGGCGGTTCGCGCGAGGAGGTCAGAGAGGCTGGAATTGCGGCGTATAAGACATTTATTTCGGGGCTTCTGGAGCTGACCGATACGCTGGTTCAAGGCGAGGTGCGCCATCCGGAGCGGACGGTTGTGCGCGATGGGGCGGACCCGTATCTGGTTGTGGCGGCAGACAAGGGTACGGCGACGTTTTCGGATATAGCCAATGAAATCAGTGTCGGGCAGGGCTTCTGGCTTGGTGATGCGTTCGCGTCTGGCGGGTCGGCTGGATATGATCACAAGGCGATGGGGATTACCGCGCGAGGGGCGTGGGAAGCGGTAAAGCGGCATTTTCTTGAGGCGGGTAAGGACATTCAGTCAGAGCCGTTCACGGTGATCGGTGTTGGCGACATGTCGGGCGATGTGTTTGGCAATGGCATGCTTTTGTCCAAACAGATCCGGCTGTTGGCGGCGTTCAATCATATGCATATTTTTGTCGATCCGACCCCGGGGGATCCGGCGAAAATGTGGGCTGAGCGGGATCGGCTGTTCAAGCTGCCGCGGTCTGGCTGGGCGGATTATAATACCAAGTTGATCTCCAAGGGTGGCGGGGTGTTTGACCGGAGCGCGAAGGCGATCAAACTAAGCGACGAGATCAAGGCGCTGACGGGGCTGAACGGGGCGGAGGCGACGCCGGATGCGTTGATCCATGCGCTGCTGAAGGCGCAGGCGGAACTGTTGTGGTTTGGCGGGATTGGCACTTATGTCCGCGGGAGCGACGAGACGGATCGCGAGGTTGGTGACCGGACGAATGACGGCATTCGCATTACGGCGAAAGAGCTGCGCGTTTCGGTGGTTGGCGAGGGGGCGAACCTTGGCACGACGCAGGCGGCGCGGATCGAATTTGCCCGTGCTGGCGGGCGGATTAATACGGACGCGATTGACAATTCGGCGGGCGTGGACAGTTCTGACCATGAGGTCAATATCAAGATTTTGCTGTCCGAAGCGATGGCACGCGGCGAACTGCCGCGCGGGGAACGCAACACATTGCTGACCTCGATGACCGATGATGTGGCCGCTCATGTATTGGCTCATAATATAGCCCAGACTGGCGCGCTGAGCCTCTCGGAAGCGACGGCGCGGGCGGATTTGCCGGCGCTTGAGCGGTTGATGGTCTGGCTCGAGGGGCGCGGGGTGCTTGATCGCGAGGTTGAGGGGTTGCCGTCGAGCCTTGATATGAGCGAGCGGATTGCGGCGAAGGGTACTTTTACACGGCCGGAAATGGCGGTGCTGCTGGCCTGGTCTAAGATTACGCTGTTTGACGATATTGTCGCCTCGGATGTGCCGGATGATCCATATTTTGCGCCGGTGCTGGAAGCGTATTTTCCGGCCGCTTTGGGCAAGTTTTCGGACGTCATGCAGGCGCATCGGTTGAAGCGGGAAATTATTGCGACGGTGCTCGCCAATCGCTTGCTGGATGCGGCGGGGCCGGTGTTTTTGTTACAGCTTCGCGAGGCGAACGGGGCGGACAATGCGGCGTGTGTGCGCGCCTATGAGATGTTGCGGGCGGTGCTTGGACTGCCGGAGCTTGTCGAGCAGATCACGTCGGATAAGGCGGGGATTGGCTCGGAGGCGCAGACTGCCTTGCAGCTTGATGTCAATCAGGCGGTTGCGGAGATGGCGGCGGGCTTGCTGGACCGCGGGGTCGAGCAGGATATGGCGACGCTGATCGGCCGATATGAGGCGGGCTGTCAGGCTCTGCGCAAGGGTGTGAGCAAGCGGGCAACGCCGCATGAGGTGAGCCGGATGGAGCGGCGGACGAAGCAGCTTGTGCGTGTGGGCGTGCCGGAGAAACTGGCGGGCGAGGTGGTGTCGCTGCGGCTGATCGGGCAGGCGGCGGCGCTGATTGATGTGGCTTCGGAGCTTGAGATGGATGTGACCCGGGTGGCGGCGGTGTTTGGCGAGCTTGGCGGGGCTTTGCGGGTTGACCGGCTGGTGTCGCGGGCGCGGGATGTGCGGGGAAGTATGTCCCATTGGGAGCGCAAGGCGGTAGACGGGCAATTGCGCAATCTGATGGCGGCGAAGATCGAGGCGACGCGGGATCTTGTGTCGGGCAAGAGCGATGTGGCGGCTTATCTGAAGGACCGGCGCAACCGGACGGAGGATTTGACCGCCCTTTTGCGCGGGCTTGATTTGGGGCGCGATTGGTCGTTTGCCAAATTTGCATTGGCGGCAGACGCGATGCGGGCTGTTTTGACCTAGCCGATAATGCGGGCGACCAGAACGATGACAACCGAGCCGGCTGTGGCAACCATGATTTCATTGACGATGGGCATGCCGAGGGTTGGCAGAGTGACGCCAGCAAAGTCCAGAACGACGGGTCCGAGGAATGAGCCGAGCACACCGGCAATGACATAGCGGAAAATGCCGCCCTTGCCGCCGACGATCTGGCTGGCAATCCAACCCGCTGCGGCGCCAATGCCAAGGGTCATCATCAGCTCGCCGCTGGTCATTTCAATGCCGAAACTGTCCAGCGCCGACTGTATCGCCGCCCAAAACTGCTCTAAATCCATGTGTCCCTCCAATAAACTCATGCGTCTACCGGCACGTTATATACCGGTCTGAACCGGCTTGCCAATGAAGATCGCATATGGCGGGGGCGCATAAACTTCACGGGCATAGCCAAATCAGTTGGAGCCGTGTATGTGCGCCGCAACAAACATATTGTGAGCCTGTTATGACCAAGCCGACTTCCCTGCGTAATATTGCGATTATCGCCCATGTTGACCATGGCAAGACCACTCTGGTTGATTGTCTGCTGAAGCAATCCGGTGTGTTTCGCGAGAATGAGGCCACATCCGAGCGGATGATGGATTCCAATGACCTTGAGCGCGAGCGCGGGATTACGATTCTTGCGAAAACGACGTCTGTGGAGTGGGGCGAGACGCGGATCAATATTGTCGATACGCCCGGACATGCGGATTTTGGCGGCGAAGTGGAGCGTATCTTAGGCATGGTGGACGGGGCGATTGTGCTTGTGGACAGTGCCGAAGGGCCGATGCCGCAGACGAAATTTGTGGTCTCCAAGGCGCTTAAAGTGGGGCTGAAGCCGATTGTGGCGGTTAACAAGATCGACAAGCCCGAGCGGCGGCCGGACGAGGTGATCAATGAAGTGTTTGACCTGTTTGCCGATCTGGGTGCGACGGACGAGCAGCTTGATTTTCCGATCCTGTATGGCTCGGCCAAAGAGGGCTGGATGTCGACGCAATATGAAAATCCGACCGAGGACATGGCCGAACTGTTTGATCTGGTGGTCAAACATGTCGAGCCGCCTGTGGTTGAAGAAGGGCCGTTCCGGTTTTTGGCGACGACGATTTCGGCGGACAATTTTCTGGGCCGTATTCTGACGGGGCGCGTGACCTCGGGCGCGGTCAAGCCGAACCAGAGTTTCAAGGCGATTGATCGGGATGGCAATCTGGTCGAGCAGGGGCGGATTTCGAAAGTGCTGGCGTTTCGCGGGCTAGAGCGCGCGCCGATTGATGAGGCGGTGGCCGGAGATATTGTGTCGCTGGCGGGTATGACCAAGGCGACGGTGGCGGACACGTTGTGTGATAGCGCGGTGACCGAGCCGCTTGAAGCGCAGCCGATTGATCCGCCGACGCTGTCGATGACGTTCCGCGTGAATGATAGTCCGCTGGCCGGAACCGAGGGGACGAAAGTGACCTCGCGGATGATCTGGGCGCGGCTTGAGAAGGAAGCGGAAGGCAATGTCGCGCTGAAAGTGGCGCGGGCGAGCGATGCGGAGGCGTTTACGGTGTCGGGCCGTGGGGAATTGCAGCTTGCGGTGCTGATCGAGACGATGCGGCGCGAAGGGTTCGAGCTGGGTGTATCGCGGCCGCAAGTGGTGATGCAGGAGGGGCCGAACGGCGAGCGGATGGAGCCGATCGAGGAAGTCGTGATCGATGTTGATGACGAGCATTCGGGCATTGTCGTGCAGAAGCTTTCGGAGCGGAAGGCGGAAATGCTGGAGATGAAACCGTCAGGGGCGGGGCGGACGCGGATGGTGTTTCATGCGCCGACGCGCGGGCTGATCGGGTATCAGGGTGAGTTGTTGTCGGACACGCGCGGGACGGCGATCATGAACCGTGTGTTCCACGAATATGCGCCACACAAAGGCAAGATACAGGGGCGTCATACCGGCGTTCTGATCGGGATGGAGAAGGGCGAAGCGGTGGCGTTTGCGCTGTGGAATCTTGAAGATCGCGGGCCGATGATGATCCATCCGGGCGACAAGGTTTATGGCGGGATGATTATTGGCGAGCATAGCCGCGACAATGATCTGGAAGTGAATGTGCTCAAGGGTAAGAAGCTGACCAATATTCGTGCTTCGGGCACCGATGATGCGGTGCGGCTGACCCCGCCCTTGCAGATGACGCTCGAGAAATCGCTGGCCTATATTCAGGATGACGAACTGGTCGAAGTGACCCCGCAGAGCATTCGCTTGCGCAAGGTGCATCTTGATCCGCATGAGCGCAAGCGGGCGGCGAAATCGGCGAATGCGGGTTAAGGGTTAGCCTGGACGGTCTGTCTCGTCAGTTGAGGCGATGGGGCACCAGTCCATGTCGGCTTCATATGGGCTGGCGAGGTGGCGGGCGAGAAGCTCTTCGCCGACATCCAGCCCGTTTTCAGTTTCGACATCGGCGACGACACGGCCAGCATATTTTCCGAGCCTGACATTGTGCAGGGCGACGCTGCCCGCGCCAATGAGGCTGGTCAGTTCGGCTTTGGCCTGATCTGCGACGGCGCGCTCTTCGCGGCATTTGGGGCGGCCGATTTCGGGGGCGTCAATGTCGGCGATGCGGACGGAAATCTCGATGCTCTGGTCGATCCAGACATGGGCGCGGACGTGGACTGTGTCGCCGTCGACAATGCGCAACACGTCGGCGGGGATGGGGCCGGGCAGGGTTTCGCTGTGGCCGGAGGGGAGTGTGAGGCCGAGGGCGACAATTAGGGTCAGGATCAGGGTCGGTGTCCGAATCATCTTCATAAAATATAACTTATACGGGAAAAAATCAACTTCGTGAGGCTTGCTTAGTCAACACGCTGTTTTGGCGGGGCGAGCCCGAGCAATTTGCGGGCGGCGCGGCGGTGGGTGTCCTGGATTTGGGTGCCGACTATGCCGAGCGCTGTAGCGAGGACGGTGGCGTCATCGGTGAAGCCGAGCCCGGCGATGATATCGGGGACCATATCGGTCGGGATGATGAAATAGGCGAGCGCTGCGAACAGGACGCCCTTGGCTTTCATCGGGGTGTCGGGGTCGATGGCGCAATAATAGGCGGCGGCGAGATCATCGGCAAAGGGGATGCGGCCGGCGACGCGCAGGATTTTCGGGATGAGCTTTGCGCGGGTGCGTCTGGCATTGTGCTTGATGGTCATCGGCACGGATGCGGCGTCGACGTCGCTTGCCTGTTTTGCAATTTCCCTTGCGTTACGCATTGGCCAAACCTCTCATAGCCTATAGATCGTATGCCATTATGGTGTTTTCAAGGAGATAATCACATGCAACTCAATGACACGGTGACAGCTATTATCACGGGCGGTGCGTCGGGCCTCGGTGCGGCGACGGCGCGGAAAATGGCCGGAATGGGCGTGAAAGTCGGTATTTTCGACATGAATGAGGAAAAAGGCGAGGCGATGGCATCCGAGCTTGGCGGGGTGTTTGCGAATGTGAATGTGACCTCTGACGAGCAAGTGGATGCTGGCTTTGCGAAAGTGCGCGCGGCGCTGGGCCAAGAACGCATTCTGATCAATTGCGCGGGCACGGGCAATGCGGTCAAAACCGCGTCGCGCGACAAGGAGACTGGCGAGATCCGGCATTTCCCGCTCGACAAGTTCGACATGATTATCCAGATCAATCTGGTCGGCACATTTCGCTGTATCGCTAAATCGGCGGCGGGCATGATGACGCTTGATCCGGTGGATGGTGAGCGTGGGTCGATTGTGAACACGGCGTCGGTGGCGGCTGAAGACGGGCAGATCGGGCAGGCGTCTTATTCGGCGTCCAAGGGCGGTGTGGTTGGCATGACGTTACCGATTGCGCGGGATTTGTCGCGGGAGCTGATCCGCGTGAACACGATTTTGCCGGGGATTTTTGACACGCCGCTTCTGGCGGGTGCGCCTGAGCAGGTGCGCAATGCGCTTGGCGCGATGGTGCCCAATCCGGCGCGGCTTGGCAATCCGGAGGAATACGCGTCGCTGGCAGTCGAGATGTGCCGCAACAGCTATTTCAATGGCGAAGATGTGCGCCTTGATGGGGCGATCCGGATGGCGCCGCGCTAAGATTGGTCGCTCTCGTTAAGCTCAAAAAGAAAAGGCAACGGAGTGGTCTGTTGCCTTTTTTGCGTTTTGGGTGGGTGTCCTCGTGTTGCTGATTAGCCGTCGAGGGATTGTTGCAGGTCTGCGGTCAAGTCTTCAAGCTTGGCGATCAGGGCGTCCGCGGAGCCGCCATTGCGGTCGAGCAGGTCGAGGAATTGGGCGCGTTGTTCGACGGCCAGCCACAGCAGATTGCCGTCGAGATTGAGGCCGACGTCGATGACCTGATATTTGTCGTCCCGGGGCCGGACGCGCCAACTGACGTCTAGGGTTTCGCCGTCATCCTTGCGGATAATCGAGCGGACAATGGTGTCGCGTCGGGCTTCGGTGGAGCCTGTGATTTCGATTTCGGCCCCGCGGTATTCGTCGAACTGGGCCTCATAATTGGCGAGGCTGTAGGCGCGGTAAATCTCGCGATAGCGGCTCAGCTCGTCGGCATTGAAGCGGCGGCCATATTTGCCGAGGACGAAGCGCGAGATGCCGTTGAGATTTGAAAATTCGTCCATGAAGCCGCCGAATTTGGCAGACCGCTCGGCGGAGGTCAGACCCGGTTCGTCGAGGGCGCTCAGGACTTTTGTGGCGTTTTCGCGGACAAAGCTCTCCGCGCCGGCACCGGCATTGGCGAGCGCGAGCGGAGCAAGCGTAAGCGGGGCGAAGGCGAGCAAGAATGCGGCGATAAATGTACGGAACAGGACCATGAGTTTCTCTCTAATTCTACTGTACTGGGTCTTCAGCGGCGGGAGGATCTTCGAAGTCGTCAAAATCGTCGAAATCAGGTAGGTCGTCGAAACTGTCTTCAGAGATAACGCCGTCGCGGATGGCAGAGCGGCGTTGGGCCGAATAGCCGCGCCGGAGGGCGACATAGGGTTCGGGCTGTTCGCGAATGGTCTGGATGGCGGCGTCAAGCTCGGCGCGGGTGTCGATGGCGAGGAAGACGGTTTCGGTGGCGTTGAAATAGGTCGAAAGATTGCTGACGCCGAAACTGGTCCAGGTCAGCGGATCGAACGCGGTGTCGATGAGGCGGCCCGTGGTGTCGCGCAGATTGGAGGGGCCGAGCAGGGGAGCGACGAAATAGGCGCCCATAGGTACGCCCCAATGGCCCAACGTCTGGCCGAAATCTTCATTATGGCCTTCAAGACCAGACTTCCCGGCGACATCGAAAAGACCGCCAAGACCAACGGTGGAATTGATGATAAAGCGGCTCAACGTCTCTGCGGCGCGCTGGGGTTTGGCTTGGAGGACATCATTGACGAAGATTCGCGGGGCGCTGGCATTGGCGAAGAAATTGCGCAGACCTGAGCGTGCGGGTCTCGGTACGGTCTTTTTATAGCCCGTGGCGACCGGCCCGATGACGGCTTTGTCCACGCTCTCATTGAAGCCGTAAATATTACGGTTTAGCCCCTCGAACGGATCATAGATTTCTGATGTGTCTTGCTGTTTGGTGGTGGCGCAACCGGCCATTACAAATAGAGAAAGAAGTGTAAAAACAAGCGTGCGCATACTGTATGAGTCCCAAAATGTTGATTGAGTATGCTGTTTCATCGTCTTTCGATCAACTCGGTTTGCCATGAATTTATTGTTACGCATTTCGGATCCTGGCGACTTGTCTAAACATATAAATATGTGTTTATATGTTTATATGAGTGAATATGGCTCCCTTCTGGTCGATCGTCTGCGCGCTTTGGGCGAGATTAATCGGTTGCGCATTCTGATGCTGCTGCGTCAGGGTGAGCTTTCCGTTGGTGAACTGGCGCAGATTATGGGGCAGAGCCAACCGAGATTATCGCACCATTTGAAGTCTCTGACCAATGCGGGGCTCGTTGAGCGACTGCCAGAAGGGTCATGGGTGTTCTACAGTTTGCCTATTGGCGGGGAGGTGCGGGTATTGATCGAACAGGTCTTGCCGATGACTGGTGAGGAAGAGGGCGTGTTCGGGCGTGATCTGGAGCATTTGCAGCGGGTGCGGGAGGCCCGTGCGGCTGCGGCGGAGGATTATTTCGAGGACATTGCCGAGACGTGGGACACGGTGCGGGCGCTGCATTATCCGAGCGAGAAGATTGAAGCGGCGCTGATGTCGCTTGTGGATGATGGGCCATTGACCCGGATGATTGATATCGGCACAGGCACAGGGCGGATGCTGGCTCTGTTTGCGGATCGGTTCGAACGGACCGACGGGGTGGATATGAGCCATCGTATGCTGACCGTGGCGCGGGCCAATCTGGAGAAGGCGGGCGTGCGCAATGCGAATGTCCGGCAGGCAGATGCGCAGGCGCTCCCGTTTGCAGATGCCTGTGCTGATCTTGTGACCCTGCATCAGGTGCTTCACTATATGGATGAGCCAGAGCGTGTTGTTGGAGAAGCTGTCAGGGTTTTAAGGCCCGGGGGCTTGCTGCTCATTGTGGATTTTGCGCCGCACGAGCTTGAGTTTCTGCGGACCGAGCATGGCCATCGGCGCTTGGGTATCCGGCATGAGCGGCTTGGTGAGTGGTTGGATCGGACCGGGCTGTCTGTGTCGCCGCCGCAATTGCTCGACCAGCCGGACAGGTCGGTGGATGGATTGGCTATTCAGGTTTGGGCTGTCCGCGCGCCGATGGGGGCGCAAGACCAGTTAGAAGGAACCGCTGCATGAGCGCGTTGAATATATCGTTTGAGTTTTTCCCGCCCAAGAGTGCGGCGATGGAAGCGCGGCTTTGGGAGTCGGTCGAGCGGCTCGAACCGATGGCACCCGCCTTTGTGTCGGTGACCTATGGGGCAGGCGGCTCAACGCGGGACCGGACGCATATGGCGGTCAAGCGGATTGTGGACGAGACGAACCTTGCGCCGGCTGCGCATCTGACATGCGTGGGGGCGAGCCGCGAGGATGTGATGTCGGTGGCCAAAGACTATGCCGATGCAGGCGTGCGGCATATTGTGGCTTTGCGCGGAGATCCGCCGACGGGGATGGGCGCGCGATTTGAGCCGCATCCGGACGGATTTAAGGGCTCGGTCGAATTGATCGAAGCGCTGCGGTCTGATCATCCGATCCCAGGGCGCGTGTTTGAAATTTCTGTGGCGTGTTATCCTGAGCCGCAT
>CALLCD010000200.1 GCA_938049795.1 uncultured Hyphomonadaceae bacterium
AGAACAGGCCGACGGCGACAGGGTAGACCGCCGAATGGACAAGCTTTTGCGTCACCCCCGCACGCGGCAACAAGATGAGCAGTGCCCATGCCGGCATGACGGAAATATTGAGCAGCGAGAAGGCGAGATCATAGGTCATTGCATTTTTTCCTTTGTCTTTTTTGCGACCAGATCGCTCTCGTGCATTTAACTTATGGTTTAAGCCCTTTAGCCGCTTCCACAACTGCCTCCACGGTAATTCCAAAATGCTTGTAGAGGTCGGCAATCGGGGCGCTCGCGCCGAAGCTCGACATGCCGATGAACGCGTCTTCTGGCCCAAGGAACGTGTCCCAGCTTTGCTTTATGCCAGCTTCGATGCCGATGCGTGGGGCGGTGCCGAGCACTTGGGCGCGATAGTCCGCGTCCTGACTGGCGAACAGTTCGAAACATGGCGCAGAGACTATGCGCGCGGTGATGCCTGCCTCGGCGAGCGGGGCGATGGCGTTCATGGCGATCCCGACTTCCGAGCCGGACGCAATCAGCGTGACATCCGTCTCGGTTGGCGCTTCGTGCAGGACATAGGCGCCATAGGCACAAATGTTCTGGCTTGCATGGGTCTTGCGCTGCTGGGGCAGGCCTTGCCGTGTCAGAGCCAAAACGCTCGGCTTGTCGTCCGCTTCAAGGGCAAGCTGCCAGCATTCAGCCGTCTCAACCACGTCGGCAGGGCGGAACACATGCAAATTGGGGATCGCCCGCAGCGCGGCGAGATGTTCGACCGGCTGGTGGGTCGGGCCATCTTCACCAAGGCCAATGGAATCATGCGTCATCACAAAGATCGAGCGAATACCCATCAGCGCGGCGAGGCGAATAGACGGGCGGCAATAATCGGTAAAGACAAGGAATGTGCCGCCATAGGGAATGACCCCGCCATGCAGCGCCATGCCATTCATCGCCGCGGCCATGCCATGCTCGCGGATGCCATAATAGACATAGCGGCCCTCCGGCGAGGTCGCGGTGAGCGGCAGGGTTGCGCCGGTTTTGGTATTGTTCGAGCCGGTCAGATCCGCCGATCCGCCAATGGTGTGGGGGATGGTGTCATTGATCACGCCAAGCGCCATTTCAGACGCTTTGCGGGTCGCGACTTTCTTCGGCTCGGCGACGAGGTTTTGTTTATAGCGGTCTATGGCTTGGGCGAGGCCGGTCAGATCAGTTGCCATCGCCGCATCGAAGACCGCGCGTTTGGGCGAACTGGTATGGCGATTGTGCCAGGCCGCACGCTCTGTGGCCCCGCGTGCACCAGCGGCGCGCCAATGGCCGAGAATATCATCCGGGATCTCAAACGGCGCATGTGGCCAGTCGAGAATCCCGCGTGCGGCTTTGATTTCCTCATCACCAAGCGCGGCGCCGTGGACGCCAGACGTGCCCTGTTTGTTGGGCGCGCCTTTGCCAATGATGGTCTTACACGCGATCAGGGTTGGCTTGGCCGAGTTCTTGGCGGCATGGATGGCCCGCTCGATCCGGCCAAAATCATGGCCATCAATCTGCATCGTCTCCCAGCCCGAAGCTTCAAACCGTTTGAGCTGATCAGTCGAATCAGACAGCGACACCGCCCCGTCAATCGTAATGTCATTGTCGTCCCATAGCACAATCAGCTTGCCGAGCTTCTGGTGACCGGCAAGACCAATGGCTTCTTGCGAGATGCCTTCCATCAGGCACCCGTCGCCCGCGATGACATAAGTATAATGATCCACGAGATCACGGCCATAGCGCGCGCGCAAATGCGCCTCGGCCATAGCAAAGCCGACCGCATTGGCAAGCCCCTGACCGAGCGGACCCGTCGTGGTCTCAACGCCCGGCGCATGGCCATATTCGGGGTGACCGGCGGTTTTATAGCCGATCTGGCGGAAATTCTTGATCTCTTCAATGCCCATGCCCGGATAGCCGGTCAGATAGGTCAGCGCATAAATCAGCATCGAGCCATGACCTGCGGAGAGGATAAACCGATCACGGTCCACCCAGTCCGGCGCGCTCGCATCATATTTGAGAAACTTGGTGAACAAGGTGGTGGCAACATCGGCCATGCCCATCGGCATTCCCGGATGGCCCGAATTTGCAGCTTGCACCGCGTCCATAGTGAGGGCGCGAATGGCATTGGCCATGTGTCGTTCTGTCATTGGCATGACGCGAATCCCTTCATAAATTGTTAATAAATGGGGAATGGACAAGTCGGGCACATACGTCAAGCCGCTTGGCAGATGCGGGTGGCCCCTGATATGGGTTTTATATGGCAGGAATAGAGCAAGCCCAGCAGAAACTCGACGCAGCATTGGGGCGGCTGGAAGACAATTTGGAGCGCGTCTTCGAGCGTGTGGGCGACCCCGAACTTGTGCGGCGCGAAACCCAGGCGCTTGTCGCTGACAGGGCACGATTGGCCGAAGAGCTCGACGAAACCAAGGCGCGCGAGCGGGACTTGCAAAAATTGGCGGATGAAGCCGCCGTGGCGCTCGGCGAGGCAATCAAAGAAGTGAGCGCCGCGCTCGATCGGAAGGAATAGAACATGTCGAAGGCGGATATCGGGGTACATGGCAAGCTCTATTCGGTCGCCTGTGCGCCCGGGCAAGAGGCAAGGCTCGGCGAATTGGGCGTGCGGCTCGACAAGCGCGTCGATCAGATCGCAGGCGCGGTAGGCGATGTTGGCGAGGCGCGGCTTTTATTGATTGCGGCGCTGGCTTTGATGGACGAATTGGACGCAGCGCGAAACGGCTCGGGCATGGTCGCGCTCGAGGCACGCGCGGCGACGGCTTTATCGGACGCGGCGACCCGAATTGATGCGATTGCAGCAAGGCTCGAACCGGACCGTCCTAACACCTGACCGTGCTGTGTGCCGGTAAGGCGTCTGTTTTACAAACAAGAAAGAGAGATTGATCATGCGGGATGACAGCGTTCCCCAGCCCTTCCTCGTGGCGTTTCCGATGGAGGAGGACGATCCGCGCATTATGCTCGACCCGATGTATTTTGCAGGGCTCGACGAGGTGGGTCTGTTTCTGGTCGATCTGTCGCGGCTCTATGCGCGCGCTTTCGTGCAGTCTGGCCGCGCGCGGGACATGCGCGATGCGCTCGACCAGATACAGGAAATTTTCGACGCGGACATCACCGAGCCTTTGCTCGAAGAGGAGGGGGAAGGCTAAAGCCCTTTGACCACCATATTCGCGGCACGTTCGCCGGACAAAAAGCTCTCATCTGTCCAGATATACGCCCAGTCGCCATAGCGGCCACAATAGGCCAGCTCGATGTCTTTGAGATAATCATGTACGATTTTCAGGCAGCGCGGGCGATCCTGATCGAAGATGACATTGCCCCAGAGCGCATAGATCGTGCTCTTATGGATGATCTCGTCGCGCGATTTGACGAGGCCAACGCGTAGCAGATCCTCGATCACGCGCTCGGTCCACTCTTCCGGTGTTCCGGTCATGGGCCGCCATTTTTCGGAGAAATAGATCTCCGCCTGAATGGCCCCGCAGCCCTCGGGCGCAGTGCGGTCAGAGAACATGTGGGGGAAGGACAGCCGCGAAAAACAGATGTCCTCATCATAAAAGTAAGTCCAGTGATTGTCGGACACATCCGCCCGATTGAGGCCGATATTGACCATCAGCGCTTGCGAGCAAGACAACAGCGCGGCGGCGTCTTTGACCTCTTGCGGGGCGCCCTTGATCATCGGGATCAGCACGGGCAGGGGGATCGACGAGATCAATTGCTCGAACCCGGCCGTGTTGCCATTGGCAAAGCTCAGCGTGTTCGCGTCCATATCAATCTCTGTCACGCGATGATCCAGATGCAGCGTCGAGCGTTTGGCGAACATGTCGAGATAGGAAATAAAGCCGCCCTCGGTCGGATAGCGGAAGTTTGGAATATAGTGGACGTCTTTGGTTTCTTTCGACAAAGCGCCATTGAGCACTTCGTCCATGTCCGGCTGGTAAAGGCGTGGGCCGAGCCAGTCTGTTGTCAGGTTTTTGGCTTCGGTCGTGTGGTATTTCTTGGTGTATTCGGCCGGAAACGTATCGCCAAAGGTCGGGCCAAACGCGGCATGTAGCCAGTCATGATAATTGGTGATCTCGCCGAACTCATTGTTCTGGGCGTGGATGAAATCCTTGATGCAATTGACGATCAGATCTTGCGGCAGTCCGGCGAGATTGACCTGTGCAGGGTGCTTGATCCAGTGGCCTTTCCAGTAATTATTGACGTTCGCCGGAAACGCTTTGAAATCCCCGCCGCAGCTTTCGGCAAACAGTTTCTGGATACGCTCATTTTTCGTGAAGGAGATGTGCGGGCCTTCGTCGAAGATAAAGCCGTCGCCATAGACAAAAGTCGAGGTGTGGCCGCCATAATTCTCGCGCGCTTCGTAAATGATCGGCTCGATGCCCTGTTCATACAGATGATGGGCGGCGCCAAAACCGGCGCAACCGGCGCCCAGAATGCGAATGCCTGTCTGTTTCATGCCGTGTCTCCTGACCGTCTACAATATGCGCCAAATATGGCCCGTCATGCACAATTTCCGATGTGTGTGCAATTGCTATTCCACCCTTTAGACAAAGGCCATTGCGAGCCTGTTAATGGCGGGATAAAAATTCGGACGACCGGGTGCTTTCTGGCCCCTTGTTTGCAAATTTCCACGAGACTGTTGCACAAGCAGACATTTGCGCGGGTTCAGCCGCCATGAAAAGAGGATCTGATGAAGTTTACCGAGACACCGCTCAAAGGCGCTTTTGTCGTCGAACATGAGCCCCGCGCCGATGATCGCGGTTATTTCGCACGCGCCTATTGCCGCGAGGAGCTGGCAGAGATTGGCGCAGACTATGATTTCGTGCAGGCCAATATGTCGAGCAATGCCAAAGCGGGCATATTGCGCGGACTGCACTATCAGGATGAGCGTGCGCCTGAGGCCAAATTCCTACGCTGCATCAATGGCGCGGTTTATGATGTCATTGTTGATATGCGTCCGGGCTCGGAGAC
>CALLCD010000201.1 GCA_938049795.1 uncultured Hyphomonadaceae bacterium
CCGCTCATCGGACCGAAATAGGGGTTCGACGCGGCATTACACACCAACACATCAATCTGGCCGAACGCGCTCATCGTCTCGTCTACCAAGCGCTGCAAATCGTCTTTGGATGAGATATTCGCCGGAACCGCAATTGCAGCGTCGCGCCCCTCGGCCTCATTGATGGCAGCGGCCACTTCCTGACAGGGGCCAGGCTTGCGCGATGAGATGACGACATTCGCCCCTTGGCTCGCCATCGTCTCGGCAATCGCTTTGCCGATCCCGCGCGACGATCCGGTGATAATGGCTGTTTTTCCAGTCAGATCAAAAAGGCTCATAAAGGGGACTCCTGTCGGTATGCTTGTTTCAAGGCTGAGGTTAATCACATTGGGTCGGCGCGGCTAGGGGTGTCCTAGCGGAACGGCTCTCGGGTGCATCGGCTCTGAGCGCGCGGATTGATCCCCGCGCAAATTGCGCTAGTGTCCGGGGTCTGTCCATGTGCTGGGAAGGTTGAAGATCAACATGGGGTTCCTGCGAAACTCAATCTATTCGGTAAAGCGGGCGGTCCACAAGAATCCTGGCCTTTACCAGCTCGGCTATTCAGCGCTGACGTTTAACCGCGACCGGCTGTCCCAGCTCTTGTCGGGCGGGCGCTATCCGTCGAGATTTGGCGGGATGTGGACGGATCGGGACGATTTTGATGCGCAATTGGCACGTCGAAACCTGCCGCCGTCCGATCAGCAGCAATTGCGCGACTGGCATGAAAATGGATATGTCGTGCTACCGCAAGCGATCCCTCACGCCGATATTGATGCTCTCCGGCGCCGGTTTGACGATCTGCCAAACAACGCGCCGGCCGGTCTGCAAGTGACACTGCCCGAAGCGACGCAAGGGGTCCCCTATAACCCGGACGATATTTCCGTCCATGCCAGCGCCCGCATTGTTGATTGTTATCACCATTTTCCTGAGGCGCGCAGCATCCTGTTCGCCGAACCCGTCAAATCATTTCTTGAAACGGTTCTTGGTGCAGAGCCTTTGCTGACCCAGAGTTTGAGCTTTCAATATGGCTCCGAGCAACCGCTCCATCAAGATACCAGCTTTGTGATCATGACATCTCCCATGAAGTTTGCCGCCGTGTGGGTGGCGCTTGAAGATGTCAGGCCCGGCTCGGGGGCCTTGCAATACATGCCCGGCAGTCACCAGTGGGGAGATTTTCTGTTTAGTGGCCGGTTCAAACACTGGGACCGCGAACGCGACGGCGAAGCGGCCTTGATCGACTGGCAGACCTGGCTAGACACCGAGGCCCGCAAACGCAATGTCGAACCGGAGGTCTTTTACGGCAAAAAGGGCGATGTCTTCATCTGGCATTCGGGGCTCGCTCATGGCGGATCTCCGGTGACCGATGAGCAAGCGACCCGTCAAAGCCTTGTTGGACACTATTGTCCTATCGGCGTTCGGCCGCTTTATCATTTCTACAAACCGGGCCAACGGAAAGTCTATGCCAGCGAGGGCCATCATTACACGACGTCATATTACTAGACGGCCAGATCCCAGTCTTCACACAAAAGATCGGCCAGCCGTTTGGTACGCCGCCGCACCGTGTCCGCCGTCCACAAATCCTCAGTTTCCAGATCACGGGTCAGCGCAAATTGTGCTCCGCCCGACCCATTGAAATAGACCTTCTTCTTCTCATGATAGGTCATCCGGTCGGCTTTCTGGTTGACTGAATGCGGCAGCAGGACAAAATTTCCGATCGTGTCGCATAGCTCGCGCCGCGCCTGTGCGTTCGGCCACACTTTCAGCCAATGACTGTCCGCGCCCGGATTGCGCGGCAGAACATGCTCCACCGTTGCGTCCGATTCCGGCGCCAGCGTGGTGCCATCGTCGAGCAGGGCGTTCAGCCGCAAAGCCAGCGCGCGCCTTTGTCCGAATGTCGCAAACCGGCCATTGAGCCGTTCGCGCACCTTGCGGGCTTCGTCCTTGCTGATCGTGAACGGCCCGGAGCGGCTAAAGAAACTCGTCAGCTTCGCCGCATCAATGGTTTCGATCACGCGCCGATACCGCCGGTTACGTTGATCACGATTGTGAATGATGAGCTGGATGACAAAGCCGAGCCGTTCCAGATTGCGGAAAAATTCAGCGGCGAGCTTGGTGTCCTCACGTTTCAGGACGAGGAATTTCAGAGCCGCCGCCCGCCATGATTGATGATCAAGCGAACGCAAGCGATGCAGATGTGTGTTGATCTCGCCTGAATGCGTCCCCAGATCCACATCGCCCTTATTGATCTCCTTATAGGCGCGGACATAGTCTGGCAGCATCGTGTTGAGAAACTCGCGCGGCGGGATTTTCCCGAGCGCCGACTTGCGAAAACCTGTTAGCAGATCGCCCTTATTGGATTTGTCATAGATCACGCGGATCTGGCGCAACAGATCATCAAAGGCCGAGCCGCCAAGCAAGGCTTCGTGTTCAGCCCAGAGCCGTGAATGCTCGTTCGCTTCGCTGACGCTGAAACCCGCCCGCTCGAACAGATCCGTCTTGACGATATCATGCGCATTGGGTTCCTTGCCGCGCATATTGAGGACGCGGAAGACGCGGTAACCTGCGTCTCTGTCGGCCACACGGACGCGGACAATGGCACAATTATTGGCCGTGGCATGATACAGCGCGCGGCGCTCATCGGACGACAGGGTTTTCAGCTCGGCGAGAAAAGCGCCAGCCACCCGCGCCATCCTGCGTTGGCTTTCGCTTTCGCCCGGCTCATCTTGTTGTGTGGTTGTCGCGCCGCGTTCCTGAACGGTTGCGCGGAAGAAGGGACCGTCAATATGATTGAGGATCAAACGCCACTTGGCTTCCTCGCCAAGCATAGGCCGTCCAATGTCTCCAATCAGGGAGTGGATATCGCTCGCAATTTTTGGATCGTCTTCAAGATCGCGCAAGACCGACAAGAGGATTGTCAGCGTTGTTAGTCTCTGTTGACCATCGACAATTTCGGCGCGGTCTTCATCCGTCGATTGGACAACGACGATCGCACCGACAAAATGGGGTTCATTCGAACGCACGGAGTCGCGCAAATCTCCGAGCAGGTCTATGGCCTCTTTTTCAGTCCACGAATAGCTGCGTTGATAGGGCGGCATTGCAAGTTCGGCACCGGGTGCAAACAGCTGCTGCAACGACGTTTCCCGCGAGGTGATACCAAGGTCCATACTCATACTCTGCTCTAAGGCTTACGTGTAACCAGTCAGGCCGCTTGCATCAACCTCGCTTATTGAGGCAAAGGTGAACGGTGTCTGAACTGTGGCACATTGACAACTTTAGCGAGGATGTGGCGATGAAATGGGTCAGCTTTGAGGCGGACGGGGCTATTCGTTCAGGAGTTGTGGCCGAGGGCAGAGTGTTCGATCTTGGCGACGCACCTTTGGCGTATTGGCTCGAACGGCCCGAAGAGGTGATCACCTCTTTGCGGACGCGGCCCAGCCAACCTCTTGATATGAAGGCTCTACGCCAGCCCATCATCCGGCCCGGCAAGATTTTAGGCATCGGTCTCAATTATCGCGACCATGCCGAAGAAACCGGCCGCCAGCCGCCCGCGGTACAGACCTGGTTTGTCAAACAGTCCACCGCCGCAAACCGCCCCTATGGCACAATCGACATGCCGAAAGTGTCCGACAAGCTCGACTATGAAGCCGAACTTGTCGTCGTGATCGGCAGGCATGGCCGGCATGTTCCCAAAGAACGAGCCTTGGAGATCGTTGCCGGATTTACGTGTGGCAATGACGTGTCCGTGCGCGACTGGCAACGGGCAACCCCGACGATGAACATGGGCAAAGGCTTTGACACCCATGCTCCCTTCGGACCGTGGATTGTCACGCCCGACGAACTTGGCCCCATCGCCGATCTTGGCGTGCGCAGTTTTGTCAACGGCGAGTTGCGGCAAGATGGCCGTGCTGGTGATATGATTTTCGGCATTGCCGAGCAGATCGCGCATCTGAGCACCGCGTTCACGCTTGAGCCGGGGGACATTCTCTTCACCGGCACACCTGCAGGCGTGGGCGCAGCCTTTGATCCGCCGAAATTCGTTCGGACCGGGGATGTGGTCCGCATTGAAATTGACGGTATCGGAGAGATGGTCCACACAATTGTCGATGAGGATGGACAGGTGATCATTGGCAAGTCGGGGGCCACATAGGCGTGAGACAGGGCGGCGCAAAAGACGCAACAAAGACACGCATCTGGGGAGCTGGTCTTGCTGGCGTCGTATGCGGCTTCCTGATCGCTTTCATGATCTGGGGACCGCTGCTGGGCGAGGGGCCACCCAAAGAGATCGCCGGACCCGTTTCGGCCAAGAGTGAGGGGATAGAGGTCGCACCGACCGATTTTGCCATCCTGCCCTGTCCACGAGCGGGAGATCGCGGCGCGTGTGTTGTGATCGCGGCAGGCGGAAAGCGCGTTCTGGTGGGTGCGCCTGCGGGCATTGGCGCGCCGCCGACATCGGGCGCGGGGGCGCTCGGGGCGAGCGGTGTGCCGGACGCAATTCTCCTGCTCTCGCTGGACGCCGCCCAGATCGAGGGGCTCGACGAAATCCGCAGCCGGGTCTGGGAAAACGGCCAATCGCACCTGCCGCTTATGGGCGGTGTCGGCATAGAAGAGATCAATGCTGGCCTCGACCAGACCTATATCGTCCCTGATGCTGTGGCCTATGTGCGCGGCCAACGTCGTCGCAGCTTCGACAAGACACCTCTGGCAGTCCGCACAATCGGCCACGGTGAGATTGCTTTTGACACAGGGGATCTAACCATTTCAGCGCTCGCTGGCGGTGCAGGGCGGCTGGGCTATCAAATCAAATATGGCGGCCAGAGTGTCATTCTGTCAGATTGCACCCCCCGCGCCGAAGACATCGCCCGCTGGCCGGAGACAGACCACTATGTCGGCTGCGCGCAAGTCGCCCGTGACCACGCCCTGCCTGCCAAAGGCGATTGGCCTCTAAGCGTTGCGGTGTTTATCTCCCAATCGCCCCCCGAGCCGGTCCCATAGCCTTCGATATGGACGCGATTGCTATTTTACGGATCGCGAAATCTGCCGATTGGCAGCCAAACTCCCATCAAAGCGACCCTGCGGGCAGACCCGGTTCGAATTTTGCACAGGAATTTGTGTGTCCGCTTTTCCCGAGACATAAGCGCGCTTGAACAACGCAAGCTTCGGCACACCAAAAAAAGGGGCAAGCGCATCTGCAAACGCCGCTTTCATGGCACCTGCGTTTCATGTTTAAGGTCGAATTGGACAGCGAATCAAAATGCGAGGATTTCGTTAACACTTTGGGCTTAATCATTAACCTAAAGAAATGTCTGACTGGCTGGGCTGAACTATGACTGCGATATTGTTCCTGATTTACATGGCGCTAGGAGGCGGGGCCGGCTGGGCACTGTTCAACCTTGCCGAACAATCTTTACCGATTGCGGTCATTGGCGGCGTGGTCACAACGCTTATGCTGGGGCAGGTTCACCTGCTTTTGTCTCGCCCTAAAACGCGGCTGGACGATATTGACGCCAAAATCGACAAGCTTGAGGGGGGGCAGCGCGATGTCGGCGCGCAGCTCAAAGTGAGCGAAGCGCGCACCGATGCAATCGAAACCACCGTCAAGCACGAACTGACCGAGCGACGCGATGCGCTTGTCTCCGAAATGCGCCAGCTTGAGGGCCTGATCGACCGGCTCTCCAGCAGTTTCGAGAACCAGCTTGCTACACGCGGCCCACAAACAGTCCAGCCTGCCGAGGATGCCAGCTTGCGCGCGGTCAAACTTGCGCTTCAGGATGGCCGTGTTGATCTACATTTACAGCCCGTTGTGTCCCTGCCGCAAAGACGGGTTGCCTTCTATGAGGGGTTCAGCCGTCTGCGCAATGCGGATGGGGCGCTGATCCTGCCCGCCGAGTTTCTCGACGCCGCCCGCCGCGCCAATCTGATGGGCGTGATCGACAATATGACCCTGTTCCGCTGCGTCCAGATTGTCCGCCGTCTGGCCGAGCGCGACCGCCGCGTCGGCGTGTTCTGCAATATCTCTGCGGCCTCTCTCGAAGATGAAGAGACCTTCCCGCACTTTCTGAACTTCATGCGCGACAATAAGGATCTGGCCAGTTCCCTGATTTTCGAAATCCGCGCCGATGCGTTCGAGATCCGATCCCGGAAAATGCGCGAGAATATGGACCAGCTGACTTCGCTCGGCTTCCGCTTCTCGATTGACCATGCTTCCAGCGTCTCGCTCGATCTGCCACGCCTGCAAGATGCCGGTGTCCGCTTTGTCAAAATGAACGGCACCCAGCTGCTCGACGAGTTGAAAAATCCCGAAGGCCCGCGCCCGATCTGTGCCATCCAGCGCCAATTGTCAGGCGAGGATGTCTCCGCCGTCTTCGCGCGCTATGGCGTCACTCTGGTGGCTGAAAAGATGGAAGCTGAAGCCACCGTCGTCGAAGTGCTCGGCTTCGACATCCCTTATGGTCAGGGCCATATCTTCGGCGCGCCGCGTCCAATCAAGGCGTCGCTCATGGAAGAAACCGCCCCGCCGCCAAACTTCGTCAACCGGCTCAGCAGCTTCGGCTAAGCGGGATCGGCTCGGGGCCTACGCACCGACAGCATGCAATGCCGGCCCGTTGACTTTCAGCCAGTCACGCGCGCGTCGCCAATCGGGATAGGTCCGCTCAACCGTCTGCCAGAAGGCGCGGCTATGGTTCATCTCCAGAATATGAGCCACCTCATGCGCGGCGACATAATCCAGCACAAAAGGGTCGGCAAGCACCAGCCGCCAGCTAAATGACAGATTCCGCTGATGAGAACACGAGCCCCAGCGGGTTCTCGTGTCTTTGACGCTGATCCTTGCGGGGCTGACCTTCAGGGTCGCCGCGTGACGGGCCACCGCCTCGGTCAAATCGCTTTTGGCCATCTTCTTCAGCACCCGCAGCGCTCTTGCGGGCAGAGTTTCCGGCGCGCCGGGCAAAGCGAGGATTTGCGGGTCGCCATCAATCAGCTTGGCCATCCGCCCTTGCCCGTCAAGACTGAGCTTGCAAGCTCGTCCGCGCAAGGGGATAACCGCGCCGTTCTCAAAGACAATGCGCTTTGGTTGGGCGTCAAGATGGCGTTCGATCCAGTCCAGCTTCGCTCTGGCAAAGTCTGCGGCCTCGGCAAGTTTGCGCTCGGACGGAGCCACTGCCACAGCTTCGCCTCTTTTCTGGTCAAGTCTGAGGATCAGTTTTTTGGCGCGCGGATTGACGCTGAGCCGCACGCGAATTTTGCGTCCGTTCGAAGTGTTTAGAGTGAGAGTCTTGTATTTATCGATAAACATTATATCTAAGAGGTTGAGAATCGGCCACCCTAACGTGGCACATATCAAGAGGGAAGTATCTAATGAAGCATTTGCTAATCGGAACCGTCGCAGCTGTTGCACTGCTGACCGCATGTGGAAATAAGGAAGACGCGAGCAGCACGCAAGGGCCGTCGACGTCCGCGATTGCTGAAGATATAGGGCTTCCGTCCATCAATTTGCGCAGCGGTGACGCGGCAGAGGCAGAAGAGGCGCTTGCCGCTTTTTCATTGGCTCAGTCTAATGATGGCCGTGCAAGTTTTGCCAGCCGGGATCTGTCCGGCGCAAGCGCGACCTTCACGGATGTCGAAATTTTGACAGGAGACGGTGATGATGATGGCGAGGGCGGCGTGCTCTCGGCTCAAACCCTGACATTTTCCGGACTGGAAATGGTCGATGATCAAGCCTCTTTCGCCCAAATGACGCTTGAGGGTGTAGGACTTCGCTCGATCGGTGAGGACGGTGTGCTCACAATGGCGAATCTGCAAATATCCAATCCATCCCCCGCGCTCGCCGCATGGGTCGGCAGCCTGTTCGCAGACGGAGCACCGGCGGAGTTTCCCGACGCGGCAAATTTCAGCTTTGATGCCTTGTCGATAACCGACATTTCCGTTCCGCCTGGCGCAGATGACGAGATTGAGGAGTTTCAGATCGACCGTATTGACTTCCGTCAAATGAGCGATGCCGGTCTGGGGGCGATGATTTTCGAAGGACTAGCCCTACGCGTCACCGATGAGCAGGACGGCGAACAAACCGACATCTCTGTGGGCTCGGTGCAGGTCATTGGTGTGGGCGAGTTGATCGCCAAATCCCTTATGGCAGGGCTGGCAGATACAGATAAGGATCCTTCTGAGATTCTCGAATTGCTGGCGGCCAATCCGGGAGATCCGGGGTATGATGCGGTGCGCATTGCTGACTTCAATTTCGATGTTGCCGGTTTGCAAGTTGGCCTGCCAGCTTATGTTGCAGATGTCACCCGTGACAATGAGGGCCGCGCCGTCCGGACCAAGATCGAGCCGTTCAGAGCCACGGTTGCAGCTGACCCTGAAGGCGAAATTGGCAGCCAGATGGCCGGTCAGCTGGGCTTGCTCGGCTATGAAACCCTTGTCATCGGCGGCGCTGGAGACAGCAAAATTGACCACAAAAATGACCGCATTACCGCTGATGCCGCCTCCAACTATCTCGAACTTGAAGATGGCTTCCGCATCTCGATGGGTGGCGACTTTGGCGGGCTGCAAGCCTTCTATAGCGGGCTGGCCGAAAGCGAATTGCAAACGTTCGACGATGGCCCCTTCGGTATGGCAAGCATGCTGGCAGAGCTGAACCTGCACGGGTTGGAGCTGACCTTTGACGACAATTCCTTTATGGATCGCGCCTTCGCAGCGGCGGCGGCGCAAGATGGCAGCACACCCGATGAGCTGAAAACCCAGCTCAAGCAAATGCTCGGCCTCGCCCCCGCCTTTGCCGGATCGGCTGGTGTTGACATCGACATCGTCACCGAATTGACCGGCGCGCTCGGCTCTTTCATCTCCGATCCTGGCACATTGACGGTCAAGCTTGACCCGAAGACACCAGTGTCAGCGGCCATGCTGGAAGACCCGACCCAGTTGACGAAAGACGCGCTCGGCTTCTCGGCCAGCGCAAACTAGAAGCATGCGGAGACCGTAAAACGCGGCACCAAAACAGGGCGCGCAGTCATATTGCTGACTGCGCGCTTTGCTTTTCCCGTCCAAGCGCGGCATATAGCGGCATGAGATTAGCTTTTTTCGGAGATGTGGTTGGCCGTCCGGGCCGGCAGGCTGTGGTCGATTATCTGCCCGACATCCGGCGTGATCTGACGCTTGATTTTGTCATCGTAAATGCGGAAAACGCGGCAGGCGGCTTTGGGGTCACCACAAGAATTGCCGAAGAGTTTTTCGCTGCGGGGGCGGATTGCCTGACCCTTGGCGACCATGCCTGGGACCAACGCGAGGCACTGACCTATATCGAGCGCGAGGGCAGGCTCCTTCGTCCGGTGAATTATCCCGAGGCCGCCAATACGCCGGGCAAGGGCGCCAATCTGTTCACGCTAGGCGATGGCCGCCGTGTCGGCGTGGTTCAGGTGCTCGGCACTGTATTTATGAAGCTGACCCTCGACAATCCCTTCGCCGCTGCGGACAAGGCGCTCGATTCCCTACCGCTCGGCACAGTCGCTGACGCGGTGATTGTGGATATCCACTGCGAGGCGACCAGCGAAAAAATGGCGATGGGGCATTTCTGTGATGGCCGCGCCAGCCTTGTGGTCGGCAGCCATACCCATGTGCCAACGGCTGATCACCAGATACTACCCTCTGGCACAGCGTTTCTCACCGATGCGGGCATGTGTGGCGATTATGACAGCGTAATCGGGATGCGTAAGGAGATCTCGATTGAGCGGTTTGTGACCCAGCTGCCCGGGTCGCGATATCAACCCGCTGACGGGGAGGGCTCTTTGTGCGGGGTTTTTCTTGAAACCGATGACGCAACCGGCCTGGCTGTCCGCATCGAACCGATCCGTGTCGGCGGGCGTTTGTCGGCAACCCTGCCAGAAATGTCGTAGCGCCTAAGCGACGCGCGAGAGACCATCCTCGGTCGGCAAACGCCGCGTATTGGCAGGCCGGTCGTGCAGATAGGTCGCCGCGCCGAACAGATAGCCTTGCACATAGCTTGCCGGACATTTACGTGCCCAGCGATATTCCTCAGCCGTTTCAACGCCTTGGATCAGAACTTCAGTCCCAATATCATTGAGCCGGTGCATCATTTTGTCAGACAGATCATGGGCGGCAGGCTGGGCGATCATCGCCTTGAGCCAGTCGGGGTCGATTTTCACGATCGCCGGCTCCAGCTCGATGACGCGAACCAGATTAGAGGTTTTGGGGCCGAACCCGTCAACCGCGATCTGGAAGCCATAGGCACGCAATTTCCGGCCCAGCAGTGCCAGCGCATCGTCCGAGCCGATCCGTTGCTCGCACACCTCGCAGACAATGTTCTCGGGGGTCATGCCCAGACGATTGGCAAGCTCGGCAAACTCCACGAACAAATCCTCTGACTGGATCATGAGATGACAGACCGTAGGATTGAGATTTACGAACAGTTTTGTGGAAGGCATCTCCCACGCCGCCGCATTGACAAGGTGGACGGCAAGACAGGCCCAGTCCGCCTCGAAGGCTGTGGCCGGATCAAGATTGCCAAAAAATTCGAGCGGCGGGATCGGCATGCCGTTTTTGAGCGGACGGGCGAGGGCTTCAACGCCGTAAAGCCGGCTGCAATCATCGTCCAGCGTGTAGATTGGCTGAAACGCCGTCCGGATTTCATAGTCGCCAAAAGTGGCTGCATTGAACCCGCCCGGCAGCTTTCGCAACTGCGTTTTGAAACTCGTCGAAGTCATAGTGGCACCCATTTTCGATACACCGCGATAGCGCAAACTTGTTAATTTAGATCAAAGATAACTCTGTGATCGGCCATATTTCCAGTTGATCCGATCCTGAGTTTTGCGCCAATTTGTATGATGAATCAGTGCTGGCTCTTTTCCGATCCGGTCGGCTGGGGTAATGCCAAGCATAGCATTTGCATGAGACCAAGGGAGTTCGCATGGCCGGCCACAGTAAATGGGCAAATATTCAGCACCGCAAAGGCGCGCAGGACAAAAAGCGCTCGGCGCTGTTTTCGCGTCTGTCCAAGGAAATTACCATCGCCTCGAAAATGGGCGGACCTGACCCGGATGGCAATCCTCGTCTGCGTCTGGCCATTCAGAACGCCAAGGGCCAGTCGATGCCCAAGGACAATATCAAACGTGCTGTGGAGAAAGGTCAAGGCGGCGCTGGTGAGGATTATGAAGAGGTCCGTTATGAAGGATTTGGCCCGGGCGGCGTAGGCATTATCGTCGAAGCCTCGACCGACAATCGCAACCGCGCAGCCTCCGAAATCCGCACCGCTTTCTCCAAAAATGGTGGCAATCTAGGCGAAACAGGCTCGGTTTCGTTCGGATTCGATCAAGTTGGCGAAATTGAATTTGCTGCTGATGTGGCTGATGCGGATTCTATGATGGATGCGGCGATTGAAGCGGGGGCCGAAGATGTCGAAAGTGACGAGAACGGCCATTTTATCTATACTGGGCGCGAAGATTTGCAGACGGTTTCGGATGCTTTGCAGGCCCATTTTGGCGAAGAGGTGACGGCCAAATCCACCAAATTGATATGGAAACCGCAAAATATGGTCCCGATTGAGGGCGATCCTGCGTCGACCTTGATGAAATTGCTCGATGTGCTCGATGAATTGGACGATGTGCAGAACGTCTATGACAATTCTGAACTGTCCGAGGAAGAGATGGAGCGCCTTGCGGCTGAATAGCGCGGGCCGGGTGGCCCGGAAACGGGTGCCGGGGCTCTCAGGCTGTGCCGGGCTAGGTCGGCGCGTTTTTGGTCGTCAATTGCAGGCCAACCGCGCCGATCAAAATCAGGGCGATGAAGACATATTGCAACGGGTTCAATTTATCACCGAGGAAGACCGCGCCGATGATGGCGAGCGCCAGAATCCCGACCCCCGACCAGATCGCGTAAACCGGCCCAACCGGCAACATGTCAAGCGCGGGCGCAAAAGCCCAAAAGCAGATAATGTAGAAAAACACTGACGCACTCACCCATGCCAGGTTCTGCAAGCCTTCCGATTGTTTCAGGCACAAGGTCGCAATAATCTCGAACACAATCGCGATGGCCAAATAATGCCAACCCGTCATATTTTCGCCCGCTCCAGCAATCGGTCGAAGGCGGCCCAGAATTGTGCGCGTTTGTCTTCTTTTTCCATCAGGATTTCATGCCGTGCGCCAGTGACATTTATATGTTCGCAATCTGGCAACAGGCCGGCAATGCGGGTGTGCGCGTCATTTTCGACAAGCTTCTCTTCTTCAGCGGTGGCGATCATGACGGGCAGCCCGATGCGGCGGATTTTACGCGCTTTGGCGAACACGGCAAAAATCTGCAGCGAGGCACCCAGCCAGCCCCAGGTCACCGGACCAAGCAGAAGATCGGGTTTGGCATCGGTCAAATCACGGTTCATCTGCCAATGTTCGCGATCATGGGTGACGATATTGGTTTCGAAGGTTTCGGGTGGCCCCGGCTGTTGGGCATAATCGGTTGACCGGCCCATCACGCGCATCGCCCAGACCAGATAGCGAAAGCCGAAGACCGGCTGTTTGATGCCCCACATTGGCGCGCAGAAAGCCGCCGCCTCGACCTTGACCAGATCTTCGGCCATTGCCGCCAATGCAATCGCGCCGCCCATCGAATGGCTCAGCGCCACATGCGGACGCGGCAAGCGGTCTTCAAGCTTGGCGAGCCCTTTTGCCAGCGCGGCCATGAAAGTTTCGAACCTGTCGATATGGCCCTTACCTCTGTCAGGCAGCAAACGGTCGGACAGGCCTTGACCTGGCCAGTCGAGGATGAGCACGGCAAAGCCGCGATCGAGCAATTGCTCGGCGGTGCGGAAATATTTTTCGATAAATTCGGACCGGCCCGGGCAGACAATGGCCGTCCCGCGCACATCCGCTTTGTTGCGGGCGGGGATCATACAGGCGCGCAGATTGCGGCCCTCGGAGCCTTCAAACCAGATGACTTCCGCGCCTTCGGGCACCGGATTGCCCGGCACGGCGACAAAGTCTGAGGAGGCGTGTGTCTGCATATCTGTCATAAGAAACCCGCCCCGCTTTGACGTGGGGCGGGCACCTTCATGTCTCGTCTTCGTCCGGTCTAGGAGAACTTCGACATCAGCGATTGGAGCTGCATGGCAACGGACATGTCGCCGTCAACCTTGAGCTTGCCTTGCATGAAGGCCATTGTGCCGTCGAGTTCGCCCGCCTGAAGCTTTTTGAAATCGTCCCAAGTGACCTTGATCGTCGCATCCGCGTCGCCGTCTTCATTGCTCGCCGTGCCACCTGGTCCGTCGATCAGCAGCTTGCCTTCGTCGCCAAAGTCGAACTTTACTTTCTTGGCAAATTCACTGCCACCAGCAACGGCTGCGGCGGCTTTGGTGGTGAGTTCTGCTAAATCCATTTCGTTTCTCCTGTAATGGGGTTGGGCAGACTAAACAGACCTTGGGCTAAAAATGCAACCCTTTGCGCGGGGGGAATGTCGACTTATTCGGGAATGGGGGAAGCGTTTATGGCAAACGGATTTTGTTCAAAAGGCCTTTACATATTCACATTCTGTTACCGTTGGTGGATTTATACTACCGGCATGCGCAATTCTATGTTGATAAGGGCTATTTTCGTGTTATGTGTCTGGTGTGGCAGTGCCGATCTGGCCGCCGCAACACGGCTGTCGGCGACGTTTGAGGTCCACTTGGTCACCGGGGTCGGATTTACCCCGCAAACGGTGATGCTGGAGAACACATACACAAGCGCGGTTCCGGTCTGCACTTACAATCTGCCCGCAACCACCAGCCCGCCCGTGGTGCCGCGCATCAGCAACATTACCGCAACGAGTTTTGATCTGAGCATCCAGTCGATGCCGAACACCAATCCTGGTGTGACCGGCTCGGTCCATTGCATCATCGCCGAAGAAGGCTTGCACACTTTGCCAGACGGACGACAGGTCCAAGCCATCACGCAAACGGTGTCGAATGTTCTCGGGCAGAATGCAGGTAATTTCGAAGAGACTGTGGACATCAGCGCGGCGGTGTCTACGGGGTTTTCAAATCCGATTGCGCTCGGCGCGGTGATCTCCAGCAATGATGCCAGAGCGACGACGTTTCATGCCAATGACTGCGAGGGGGTGGGCAATGAGCCGTTTCTCTCGGGTGTTGGCGACGGCATTTGTGTTGGTTATCATATTGGCCAGCAAGTTGACCTCGAACCGCCAAACCAATCCTATGCAGCCGAAACCGTTGGCGTGATCGTCGTCGATGAAGGCAGCGGGACGACAGGGACGGTGGCTTATGAAATCGGACGTGGGCCGAACACGATTGACGGGGTGCGCCAGAACGGGGCGAGCTACACGGTCAGCGGTGATTTCGAGATCGGTGTGGCGACACAGGCGGCAGAGAATGGCGGGCAGGGCGGCTGGGCGGTTTTGCTCGGCACCGACCCCTTGCAGAACAACCGGATTGATCTGGCCATCGATGAGGAAATTGCGGTCGGTGATATGCTGCGGGGGCATACGAACGAAGTGGTTGACTATTGGGTGTTCCGGACTTTGCCTGCGCCAGACCTTGAGGCAAGCAAATCGGTCGACGTATTTGACCCGCTCGGCTTGGGACTGTTCGCGGTTCCGGGCAATGATGTGCTTTACGAGATTACGTTGATCAATAATGGCGCAGGTGTCGTGGACAATAATTCCCTGTTCTTTATCGACCGGCTGCCAGCCGAATTGATCTTTTTCAATGGTGATGCGGATGGGCCGGGGCCGGAAACGGGCGCGGTAATTTTTGGCGGGGTCGGGTCGGGGCTGTCGTTTAATCCGGCGACGGATTTGCGCTTTGCCACGGGCGTCGTGCCGCCGTCTTCGTTTGCAGATTGTACGCATTCGGCGGCGGCCGGTTTTGATCCGCTGATCCGGTTTGTGTGCTTCAGCCCGCAAGGCGAAATGCTCGCTGGTCCGCCGTCGCCTTTCATTACGCTGACGTTTCGCGCGCGGCTGCAATAGGCGCGCGAGCGTGGCAGGTGCCCCAAAAAGAAGGCTTGACCTTCCCCGCGCAAGCCGGTCCAGTCTCGACCGATGAGTTGGGAAAAATCAATTGAAGAACTGCGCCGCCGCGAAAGGCTGGCCGAGAAAATGGGCGGGGAAGAGCCGGTCAGTCGCCAGCTTGGGCGCGGCAAGCTGACGGTGCGCGAGCGGGTGTCGTTTCTGGTGGACCCGGGCAGTTTCCACGAGATTGGCAAGATTGCGGGACGGGCGACTTATGACGCAGATGATGCGCTTGAGAGCTTTATGCCGTCCAATTCGGTGATGGGGCGGGCGCGGCTTGAGGGCCGGCCGGTCTTTGTGCTGGGCGATGATTTTACCGTGCGCGGCGGGGCGGCGGATGCGTCTATTCGCGGCAAGCTGTTGCAATCCATCAAACAGGCGAGCGAATACAGGCTGCCCTTTGTGCAACTGATTGACGGGACGGGCGGGGGCGGCTCGATCAAAATGTTCGAAGCGGACCCGCGCACTTATATTCCAGAGACGCCGGGTTGGGAGTTGATTGTCGAGGGGATGGGCGAGGTGCCCTATGTCTCGCTGGCGCTCGGGCCGTGTGCGGGCATGGGGGCAGGAAGGCTGGCGGCGAGCCATTTCTCGGTCATGGTCAAGGAGTTGAGCCAGGTTTTTGTGGCAGGGCCGCCGGTAACGCGGGCGCTGGGTGAAGATGTGACCAAGGAGGAGCTTGGCGGCTGGCAGATACAGGCGCGCAATGGCACGGTCGATAATGTCGTCGGCACCGAGGCGGACGCGTTCGAAGCGACGCGGAACTTTCTCTCCTATCTGCCCTCAAGCGTGCATGAGTTGCCGCCAATAACTCCGCCAACGGATGATCCGGCGCGCAAGGAAGAAAAGCTGATTTCGATTGTGCCGACAGATGGCAAGACGCCGTATAAGCCGCGCACCATTGTCGATCTGTGTGTGGATCGGGGCAGCTTTTTCGAGATTGGTGAACAATGGGGGCGGGGGATTGTCACGGGGCTGGCGCGGATTGATGGGCATCCGGTGGGGATTATGGCGGGCGATCCGTTCTTTCTCGATGGCGCGTGGACGGCGGATGTGTGTGACAAGGTGACCCGTCATATGGATCTGTGCTCGACCTTTCATTTGCCGGTGGTCCATTTTGTCGATTGCCCGGGCTTTGCGTGTGGGGTGAAGCATGAGACGGCGGGGGTGACGCGGCGCGGGGTGCGGGCGATGTCGGCGGTCTATCAGGCGACGGTGCCGGTCTGTGCAGTGGTTATTCGCAAAGCGTATGGGCTGGCCGGCTCTGCGATGATGAACCCGTCCAAGGCGAAATGGCGCTATTGCTGGCCGTCAGGCGATTGGGGATCGCTGCCAATGGCGGGCGGGATCGAGGCGGCGTATCGCAAGGAACTGCTGGAGGCGGACGACCCGGAGGCTTTGCTCAAACAGCTCTATAAGAAATTCGACGCGATTGCCTCCCCCTTCCGGACAGCGGAAAGCTTCTACGCCGAGGAGATAATCGACCCGCGCGAGACGCGTCCGCTATTGGTCGATTTCGTTCACCATGCAAGGCGGGTGCTGAGCCCGGGCAAGACCGCGTTCGGCCCCCGCCCTTAATGGTTGATATGGCGTTCGCGTCTTAAGCGTTTTGCCACTCGCCATTGCTGGCGCGGCACAGCGTGAACTGCTCGGTTAGCGGCGCTTCGCCACGGATTGTGTAGGTTTCCTCGACGGTGCGGCAGGGCTCTCCGGCGGCATTGGTCGACGTGTTGACAAGGGAGATCGTGCCCGAGCTTCCCGTTTGCGCTGAGCGCCAGCTTTCCGAACTGGACTGGCCTTCAACAACTTCCGCCAGTGCGACGGCGCGCGGTTCGCGGTCATCCGATTTGAGCCTCCGCGCAATCACAACGCCCGCCGCCGCTGCACCCACGGCCGCAAGCGCACAGACCCCGTTCGAGCCATTAAGCACTCGGCAGCCAAGATAGCCGACAACCGCGCCCGCGCCGCCACCGATCAGGTCGCGATTGGACACATTGCCAAACCCGCCACCATTGCTTTCGCATCCGGTAATCACCATACTCGCCGCCAACAGGGCTGACAGTCCGAAACTTGCTCTCTTGTTTTGCATTTTACTTTCCTCTTCTCCCGAGCGTCCACTCGCTCCATAAGAGAATTTAGACAACACGAGAACATGGCACAAATCGAGCCACTATGAGGCCGAAACGTGTTAGGCTCTTTTGCGTTGGGCTGAATGGGCGGGCAGGGCGACCGAAGAAAACCGCATTCCCACCGCATTCACCACACATTGCCCATCGAAATTGGGGCCCATCGAAATTGGGATGTAATAGACTTACGAGCAAGGTTTAGAGGAGGGAAAATTGATGCGGCATTTGTGGATCGGAATTGTTTTGAGTCTAGGGCTGGCGGCCTGCGGAGAAGGGGCGCCAAGCTATGTTGCGAGCGATAGCAGCGGCCCGCCGCCACCGCCTCCATCTCCGGTGGCAGGAGCATTGGCTGACGCTGCCCCGCAGGCATCAAGAGGACGAGGCGCACCCGTCCCCGAAGCGGGTGACCCTGTGGCCAATGAAGCGGGCGAGCAATTTATCGCCTACACGCACAATCTCGGTTTCAGCTTGCCGCGCGCGAATGTCGAGCCGGTGATGCAAGCTCATGTCGCCGCCTGCGAGACGGCGGGCCCGCGCGCATGTATCATTATCAATGCGAACCTGAACAATCAGTCTGATGACTATACGAGCGGCTATTTGTCGATCCGTGCACAGCCGGACTGGATCGCCGGATTTCTGGGCGGGGTTGATGCCGATATTGACGCGGCCGAAGGCGAAGTGACGAGCCGCAACAGGCAGGCGGTCGATCTGACCCGCGCCATTCTTGATACGGATGCGCGGCTGAAGGCGCAGACCATTCTGAAGGGGCGGCTTGAGGATTTGCTGGCCAATCGCGATGGCGAACTGGCCGATCTGTTGCAGGTCGAGCGGGAACTGGCGCGGGTGACCGGCGACATTGAATCGATCACATCAAATCTGAAGGCGCTGCGGTTGCGGGTCTCCATGTCGGAGCTGACCTTGCGATATGAGACCAAGCGCAGCCTTGTTGGCGGCGGACGGACCAATCCGCTGGCCAGTGCGTTTGGCGACTTCTTCTACAACATGTCCTCAGCGCTTGCCGGTGTGGTGACCTTCTTCGCGGTGGGGCTGCCCTGGATGATCCTGATCGGGATATTCCTGTTCATCTGGCTGCGCCTGATCTGGCCTTGGGTGCGCAAGCGCCGGGGCAGCTAGCCGGACGCCTTGATGAGCTTGGCACGTTCGCGCGGGGAGAGAAGACGCCATTTCCCCTCGCGCAGACTGCCAAGCTCCAAAGGGCCAATCCGTGTACGGTAGAGATCATAGACGCGTAGTTCGACAAGATCACACATGCGGCGGATTTGCCGGTTACGGCCCTCATTCAGGATAAAGCGTAAGCCGCGCTGGCCGAGCCGCGTGACTTTGGCGGGGCGCAATTGTCGCCCGTCAAGGGACAGGCCGTGGCAGAGCTTGTTGATTTTGGCGTCGGTAATCTGGCCGGTGACTTTGACGATATATTCCTTGTCGAGCTTGCTGGCCGGACCGATCAGAGCTTTGGCCAAAACACCGTCCTCGGACAAAAGCAAAAGCCCGCGCGAATCCATATCGAGCCGACCGAGCGCGGGCAGGCTTGCGGTTTTTGCAGGTGGGGTGGCTTGCCCAATGAGATTGGCTTTGGTCAGGAGGCGCGCGGCGGGGATCTGGCCGTCCTCTGGCTGAGCGGAGACAATGCCTTCGGGCTTGTGGACGACGGCGGTGAATTTGTTTTCAAGCTTTGCAGCCGTTTGCGCGGCGAGGGTGAGGGTCTGGCCCGGCTCGATCTTGTGGCCGGGGGAGGAGATTTTCACGCCGTCGATCTGGACGAGCCCTTTCTCGATCAGCGCCTCGGCCTCGCGCCGCGAACACAGGCCCGACTGGCCCATGAATTTGTTGACCCTTTGCGGCTCAGTGCCGGTGAATTTGCGCGACAGGCTCACAATCCGAGCCGCCTTGCAAAATAGGCGACGGCATAGTCGGCGCGATGGGTGGTTTGGCCAAGTTCGGTAAAGCCGAGCCGTTGATGAAACCGCATCGAACCCGGATTGGGCGGGGTGATGTTGACCTCGCATCCGATGATAAGCGCTTTGCCCGTATACTGCATAAAGGCGGCTTCATAGAGCGCGGCGCCTATGCCCTGTTCGCGGGTCTCGGGCGCGACGGCAATCCGGTCAACATAGACATAGCTCTCATAGCGCGCCTCGAACCAGCGATAGTTCGGACTGTCATAGTCAGCATCCGGACCAAGCGCGACAAGGAAACCAAGCACGGTGTCCCGATCCTCGGCGACAAGGCAGGCCCCTGCGGCGATGATCTGGTCTAGCTGGCTCTGGCTGACCTTGCCGACACCGGGCTCGGAGGCGCAATTGATCGCGTGCAGAGCGGCAAGATCGGCAGGGACATAGGCACGAATGGTCATGTGCGCGGTGGTGCTGGCTTGGCGCGGGGATGTCAAGGGAGAGGGCGTTTGGAGTTGGACAGTTATGAGAGAGCGGGCGTCATACGTGGAGAGCTCTGCTCCCTCACCGCGTCACACCCGACGGGCTCTGCTCGTCTGGGTGCCCATCGCCGATACTTGGAACAAGTGCTCTGTTGTGATGATCCGAGATGGGCCCTCAGACGCTGCGCGTCGAGGGTGACGCGGGGTGTTGGGGTTGCGAGAGGGGCGCAAATTTGTAACGCTGCGAGAATGGTCAGCGCACATGGCATCATCGCGGTTTATATCCTCGTCAACCGGAAACAGGGTGCAATTTATACGGGCGTGACGTCTGATCTTATAAGGCGAATTGATCAGCATAGAAACGGTGTGTATGAGGGATTTGCCAAGAAATGGGGCTGTAAGAAACTCGTCTGGTATCAGCCGCATGACATGATTGCTGAAGCCATCCGGCGTGAGAAGTCGATCAAATCCTATCGGCGCAAAAACAAGATCAATCTGATCGAAAAGAACAATCCCGACTGGCGTGATTTGTGGTTTGATCTGATTGCTTGAGGTTAGCTTATGTACGGCGTCACACGTGGAGGGCTTTGCTCGTCTGGGTGCTCATCACCTATACTTTAAACAGGTGCTCTGTTGCTATGATCTGATATGGGCCCTCAGACGCTGTGCGTCGAGGGTAACGCGGGGTGGGAGAAGGATCGATAGGGACAGAAGGGGAGCGTTATTATCCGGTTTGACCAGAGGGGCCATCATCTAAAAGTGGTGCTCTAAGAGTTGTTCATATTCGCAAGTGCGATGCTCAGTACAAGTCTTGAATTGAGTGAGGTTGGGAGCGTTCGCCGCTTTGCACTTCTTCAATAATGGTTAGTAAGGTATGGGTGACGGCGTCTTCAGGCGCGAGTTGAAGGGCGGAGTTCGCGCTAGATTTTGCATTATCGAGATCGCCCAAAAGCAGTTCAACTAATGCTAGTCTAGCGCGCAATGCCAACGAATCAGGGAAAGCTAAAAGTCCGACTTCAGTGATTGATTTTGCTGACGCCAAATTATCAACTTCAAGAGCCATAATCGAGGTTTCATTCACGACATCATGATTTCCTGCGTTCAGATGGTAAGCGCGCATGAATGCGTCATATGAAGCCTCGGCGTTTCCTGTTGCCTGATAAATTTTCCCTGCCATAAAATACGATGGCCAATGTCCGGGAGCCTTGCCCAATATTTCGTCATATATCGACAAGGCAGTCGTCAATTTATCGATATCGGGAGTCAGTTTTGCACGGCCATTAATCGATATATATGGACCAGACAGGGTGTTTGCCTCTGCAAAGAGTGTCTCGAGACGTTCAGCTTCAGTTGGGGATATCTCGGTTGGTTGAGCTTCTGCGAAACTCATTGCAAAGATGATCGACAGTAGGGATAATAACAGTCTCATAATTACTTTCTTCGCCGTCGCTAAATCAAGAGTAACATTTTGCCGTGCAAAGTGAACCCTAATTCCGCCCCGCCTCCTTATCCCGCTTGGCCAATAAGCGTAGCCGCAATGCGTTCAGTTTGATGAAGCCCTCCGCGTCTTTCTGGTCATACGCGCCCGCATCGTCTTCAAATGTCACATGTGCTTCGGAATAGAGCGAGTACGGACTGGTTCGGGTCATCAGATGGGCGGCGCCCTTGTAGAGTTTGAGGGTCACTTCGCCGGTGACAAAGCGCTGGGAATGGTCGATCGCCGCTTGCAGCATTTCGCGTTCGGGGCTCCACCAGAAGCCATTATAGATCAGCTCGGCATATTTTGGCATCAGCTCGTCTTTGAGGTGCGCTGCGCCCTTGTCGATGGTGATCTGTTCCATGCCGCGATGGGCGACGAGCAGGATCGTGCCGCCTGGGGTTTCGTAGATGCCGCGCGACTTCATGCCGATGAAACGGTTCTCCAAAAGGTCAAGCCGACCGATGCCATGTGTGCGGCCATACTCGTTCAGTGTGGTGAGCAATGTCGCAGGGCTCATCGCCTCGCCATTGATCGAGACAGGATCGCCGCGTTCAAAACCGATGGTGATGATGTCCGGCGTGTCGGGCGCATCTTCCGGGCGGACGGTGCGCTGGTGGACGAACTCTGGCGCTGCAACCCCTGGGTCTTCAAGCGCCTTGCCTTCGGATGAGGTGTGCAAGAGGTTGGCATCGACCGAGAAGGGGGCTTCACCGCGCTTGTCGGCGGCGATGGGGATGCCGTGCTGTTCGGCAAATGCGATAAGATCGGTGCGGGACTTGAAATCCCAGTCGCGCCACGGGGCGATGACTTTGATGTCGGGCTGGAGGGCATAATAGCCCAGCTCGAACCGGATCTGGTCATTGCCCTTGCCAGTCGCGCCATGACAGACCGCGTCCGCGCCGACGGCTTGTGCGATCTCGATCTGGCGTTTGGCAATGAGCGGGCGGGCAATGCTGGTGCCGAGCAGGTAGACGCCTTCGTAAACGGCATTGGCGCGGAACATGGGGAAGACATAATCGCGGACAAAATCTTCGCGCAGATCGTCAATGAAGATGTTCTCCGGCTTGATGCCCAATTGCAGCGCTTTCTGGCGAGCCGGTTCAAGCTCTTCGCCCTGACCAAGATCGGCGGTAAATGTGACGACTTCGCAGCCAAATTCGGTCTCGAGCCATTTTAGAATGATCGACGTATCAAGCCCGCCCGAATAGGCGAGAACGACTTTTTTTGGGGCAGTTGAGGTCATATTTGGGCGTGTCCTGTAGCGATTGTACCCGCCTCTTATCGCTTGGGAGAAGGGTTAAGCAAGACCGGACGGTCAAGCCTTGCAACAATTATGACCGGCGGAGGCTCGCCCGCTGCGTGTTTTGCCTTTTCAACAAGGTTAAAAAAGTGTTACTTTAGAAATAATTCTGTGTCCCCGTGGATGCAGGTTGAGTTTTTTGGTCCGTGGGGGGCTGGGCGCGGGTCGCGTGAATTGTGGAGTATCGTCATGGCAGATACAGGATTTAGCGGAGATATGGCTGTTTCGACAGAAGGCGCTGACGTTGAAATTGACGCGCTGATCAAAGCGGTGGTGGAACGTGGCTCACGCCGCAAGGACGCTTTGTCCAGACGGTTTGACGGCAATGGGCCGCAATTGCTCGGATCGGGCGCCTCGCCGGACCGGACGCCTGAAATTCGTCCACAAGACGAAATCAATGGCCTGCTTGATGATATCCGGCGCGATGCTTCGGCACGCACGACGCAAGCAGATGTGCCCGCTCCACAGGATCAACAGGAGTCCAAGCCCTGGCTTGCAGATGCCGTAATGGCCCAAACCGAGGCAGAAGCGAAAGGCTACCGCGCTTTTGGCGATCCAGATGATGTGGCTGAAGAGGCCGAAGACCCGCGCGGATTTGGCATCAATCCATTTGGTCGCAAAGCGGCGACATTGGCGGCTGCCGCGGCGATCCCCGCAGCGGGCGCAATGGCGCTTGGCCGGTCCGATGATGAGGGACAAGACGAAGAGATTGAACCGGCGACACATATGGCCGATCCGGAGGCGACCGCCCAGACAGTGACTGCGCCCGACGAGATAGAGACTGCGCCCGAGATTGGCGGGGATGCCTTCGCGCGCGATCTGGTGGCGCATGAGGCGGAGACCCGTGTTGCACACAGAGATTTGGAGGCTTTCGATGATGAACAGTCTTCCTCGATCGAAGCGGACGAACGGCCTGACGATGATGGATACGCCGCTGCGCTTCTGGCAGAAGAGCCTGAGGCTTTAGCCCCGCTGCCTGTTGCGGCGATGCAAGCGCAGGCCGTAGCGTCAGGCGGCAATGACGGCGGCGGTGTGCCGGTCTGGCTGACAATGGGAATCCCTGTGGCGGCTGTGTCGATGGCTGCGCTCGTTGCGGGTGTCCATGTTGTTCGCGAAACCGGCGCGGAAGATGTGCCGATTGAGGCAGCGTCTCTGGCACCGATGACGGTAACTTATGCGGATGCTGGCGAGCCGCCCGTGGCAAATTCTGTTGGCCCGACCGGCAATCAGGCAGACGGTGAGGCGATCATTCTCGCAAATGCACCAATAGCAGACGGCGCGGCCCCGGGCACTGGCGTCGATCAAATGATGTCAGACGCGGTACCAGCCTTGCCGCCGGCCGCAGCTCCTGAGATGCCGGCCCCTGAGATATCGGCTCCCGTGAATGACGCGCCCGCCGAGATCATTGAAGTGTCCGCGCCAGTGCCCCGCACGGTGAACGAGCCTGAGCCAGAAATTGCGGTCCTGCCAGATCCGGATGTCCCGTTCGCACCCTCCCTCAAGCCGGATCAGCCGAACACGCGATCTGCCAGAATTGACCCTGTTCCGGCGGCAAGATCATCTGCGCCAGAGCGCGCACGCACAAGCAATGTGCCGTCGCTGAAACCCCAGCTTGCATCCCTGCCGCGTCGGGCCAGAACGGCGGAGGCATCAGACGCTGTGTTCCGTCCACGGACGGGAACGGTGCCTGCGCGCGTATTTGACGGGCATTTTGAGCGTGGGTCGGCGGCCTTGCTGGTCAACGCCGTCGCTGCCGATATGGGCGGACCTTTAAACCGGACACAGCAGAGCTGGCTGGCGCGCGACATGGAACGGGTGCTCGACCGCGAACTTGATGGCCGCGATGTCAGCCTCAAATCTGATCGCGGAGACCGGATCGGCGTTTTGTTTGCGGACTCGGCTCAGGAATTGCGGCGGATGCCCGTGGCTCGGGAGCGCGGCGTTGCGGCTCTGCCCGATCAAATGGTGCTCGAAGGCGGCTGGTATGCGGCGCGTACGGACGCTGCGCTGCGGCCAACGCCATCCCTGTTCGGCACGTTTCGCAATCGGATTGTCGAGAAAGACACACTGATCGAGCGCATGGCGACGGTGACTGACCGCTATGGTGATCGCTGGTATCTGATGGGCCAGCGCGGTGTGGCCATTGGGTATATGTCACCAGCCGAACTGGTTTTGGCAGAGGCGACGACAGGCGCGCTTGGCTTGCCGCTCGAACGCCGCCTTGGGGATGTGGTGCAGGATATGGTCCCTGTTTTCACACGCTGCCGGACGGTCTATATTGGGCCACTTGGCGAGTCTCGCCAGAAGATGAGTGTGTGCCGGAATGCCAAGGGAAACTGGGTCGGTGCCGATCATGGACAGGTCTCGCTGCAACACGCAAGCGCCCCCCGGCCAGAGCCGATTGTTCTTGCGAGCGCAGCTGGGCAGAGCCCGGAATTGCGGCCTTTCGAGACCGCTGCTGTGCGCAAAAGCCTGACGCCGAAACTGGTTTACGGACGGGCCGGACAGGTCATCAAGCAACACCTGCCAGACGGGCGCGATGTCGAGATGACCCTCGGCGCGAAGTTCGAGACAACGCAGACCGTGCCGGTGATGCGGCTTGAAGCGCTTGGCCGGATTGACAGGCCGGTGCGGCTTGATGCGCGCTGGATGCGGGTGCCGGGCGAGGCGCGTTTGCGGGCCACGCCTGACTATCTGACAGAGATGAGCATTGGGACGTTGCCAACCGGATCAGCGATTGAGACGATTGGCAGCGTGGTCAATGATCGCGGCGAAGAGTGGGTTCTGGTCGGACGCAGAGGTGTCGGCTTCGGATATGTTCAGCGTCAGGAGCTTATGCCGCTTGCGGGCAGCACGGCTTTGCAGGCTCTTCCAAGCCGGCACAGTGCGGCTGTGGTAGATATGGTCGAGACGGTCACCGAATGCCGGTCGATTGATTATCTTGGTGCAGGACTTGATGGGACATTTACGGCCTGCCAGCAGCCAGATGGTCAGTGGGCTTTGTCGGCCGAGCCGGCTTTGCGCCAATTGGTTGACCTTGAGCCATCATCACGCACAGCGCCATAGGCGGCAGGTCTTGAGGGCGACCCATTGAGCGCCCGCCTGTCTTGTCAGGTGCCGAACAGTGTGGGGTCGGCTTCGCTTGGCGTCGGTTGGATGTCGTGGTCGCGCTTGACGGTAGATCTGACTTTGCTGTCATTGATGGGCAAATAGAAGGCGATGGTTGTGCCGCGTCCGTGCTGGCTGGCAATGCTGAGGCGGCCACCATGCATTTCGGCAAAGGATTTCGTCAGGGCCAGACCGAGGCCCGTGCCCTCATGATTGCGGTCCGAACTTGAGCTGACTTGCTCGAACGGGGTGGCCAGTCTCGGGATATCCTTTTCGGGGATGCCGATGCCATTATCAGTAAAGGCGTATCTGAGAAAATTGTCCTGTCGACGCAGCGTGACAGCGATACGGCCGCCTTCATCGGTAAACTTGATGGCATTTGACAGAAGATTGAGCGACATCTGGCGGATGGCTCTATGGTCAGCGGCAATTTCGGGAAGGTCGCTTTCAGCTTCAAATGTCAGGGTGATGTTCTCGTCTTCGGCTTTGCGGCGGATCATGCGCACGGCGGCGTCAACCGGGTCAATCGGATCAATCGGCATAAGTTCGATGCTCATCTTGCCCGCTTCGATCTTGGCCATGTCGAGAATGTCATTGATCATGTCGAGCAAATGCTGGCCGGACATGAGAATATCATTGGCATAGCCCTTATAGCGCTCGTCACCGAGGGGGCCATAAAGTTCCGTAGACAGAATTTCCGAGAAACCATTGATCGCATTGAGCGGTGTGCGCAACTCGTGGCTCATATTGGTCAGGAACGCGGATTTGGACTGGGCGGCACGCTCGGCACGGTCTTTTTCTTCGGAGTATTTGCGGGCAAGTTCTGCGGCGTGGCCTTCTGATTTTTCAAGCTCCGCAATCAGGCGCTTGAGTTTGACCTTCTGGCGGTTGAGCTGGTTTGACGCCAACGTCGTGTCGGTCACATCGACCCCGACTGTGATCAAGCCGCCTTCGGGGGTTGCGCGTTCGACGATCTTGAGCCAGCGGCCACTGGTCAATTGGACAAGGGAGGTGTTTGGCTCGGCCTGGGAGGGCGTTTCCTGCCGGACAGACGGCGCGCGGGCGAGGGCAACCGTATCGTATCCCATACCAGCACGCAGGGCTTGGGCGACGTTAAACGTCCTCGCATATGCGCCGTTCCAGTAAAGCAGGCGCTTGCGGCTGTCCCAGATTGCGAACGGGCCGTCATAGCCTTCAAGCGCATTGCGCAAACGGCGCTCGGTCTTGCGCAGCCGGTCGTCAACGCGCTTGCGTTCGGTGAAGTCACTGGCAATGCCTGCAAACCGTTCGGCATCTTCCGAGCCATGACGAACCTCGCGGCCAGACATTTCGATCCATGTCTGACCACTGTCATATTGGGTGCGGAACTGGATACGCAGCGTCTTGATCTCGCGGCCCCGCTCGATGCTCTGCCGGACCCTTTCGCGATCTTCGGAAAACACGGCACCAAGGAAGCGCTCCATTGATATATCGGTATTGTCGCGAACGCCAAGCAATGAGGCGAATTGTTCGGAAAGTTTGGCAATTCCGGTGTCAGGCGTAACTTCCCAGAAGCCCGCTTCGGCTCCATCCATGATCAGATTGATCATGTCCGAGCTTTCGCGTTCGGTCGCAAGCGCGTCCTCAACCTCTTTGGCCTGTCCGCGCAGCATCGCGTATAGCCCGTATATGGCAAGGGCGGGGGCGAGCAGGAGCAGGATGTAGATGAGAATCCGCGTAATATCGTGGGTCGAGATGAACGGGCGCGGCGTCATCGCGCAAATATTGCCCGCATAGAACTGCATGGACGCGCAAGAGGTCGCCACGCGGGGCGCCTGCTCTGGCGTGATAATCTCCGGACGCGTGGTGGTAAGTGTGTTTGAGATGGAGCGCAGCGCAGGATTGCCGCTGGCAGGGCGGCCGGGCCCGGTGAGGGTAAACCGCCGCTCCCCGACATTTTGGGGCAACCATTCGGAGGCCGGACCGATGGCCATCACTGGCAGATTCACACCAGCGCTTGAGAAGATCACGACGTCGCCATGTTCGGTCGTGAACATCGGGCCGTCTTGCTCGCCTGCGCGCATAACTTGCTCGGCCGCCATACGTTCGCGCGAACCGGCCGGTGCATCTATTGCGGCGGACAGAGAGACAACAATATCAATCCCGTTCATCATCGGCCCGAGTGACTGCGCCTCTTCGATCGGGGTGAAGACATTGTCGAGGATCGTTTTGACCGCGCCAATGCGCCCATCAAGGTGTTCGCTGACCACTTGGGCGCGCAATTGTAGGGTCTGCAGAGCGGCATGGTCCGCGCTCTGGCGTTCTTCCCAACCCTTAAGAGCGAGCGCACTGCCTTGCAAAACAAGCAGCGCAACAATGACGGGAATGAGTCCTCGACCTTGCTTTTTTTTACTTTTTTGCAAAGCTTTATTAGGTTTTGCCACAAAAATTGCCCCTGCCGCCCCGCGCGCTATTGAAGAAGACGCACGTTAAGGTTTGCAGTCTGGCCTGTAATGCTTGAGCAAAGGTTAACAGATGTGAACCGTCTGTTAACCCAAGGCTCTGCCGACAATATCGGCGGCATTTTGCGACAGTGAAGCGGTCGCGAGGGCGTCAAGAGCGGTCTGAGCGCTTTGGCGGGCGGCCGGTTCGAGGGATTTCCACTGTTCAAAAGCGGTCAACAGGCGTGCGGCGAGGGCCGGATTGAGCGGATCAACCTCGCGAACGAGATCGGCAAGGAAGCTGTGTCCGCTGCCATCGGGCTGGTGGAAGCCTGCCAGATTCTGCATGGCAAAAGCGGCCGCCAGCGCGCGGACACGGTTTGGATTGCCAAGATCGAAATCCGGATGGGTGCACAGCGCCTTGATCCGGGTGATGTCGCCATTGCGGGCTTGAACGGCAAACCATTTGTCGATCACCAGCGGATTGTCTTTCCATTGCTTGAAAAAGCTTTGAAGGGCCTCTCTGCCGCCGTCCGGTGTGGCGGTCAGTGCGGACAGGGCGGCAAGCTGTTCAGTCATCGAGGTGGCGTTGGCGTAGAGGTCCGGCAAGAGCGGGGCGAGGGAGGCGTCGTGGCTCGCAAGATCCATCAGGGCCGACCGAAGCGCGCGGACCCCGGCTTGGGCCGCATCGGGCCGAAAGGGGGCGGGGGCGGGCTTTGCGAGCGTCGCGGATATGAAGTCTGCCATGTGGCGCGCAAGGCCGGTCTTCATCGCTTTGCGTGTGGCGGCGAGGGCGACCGGATCGGCGGGCGTGTGGTCGAGGAAAATCTCGCCAATATCGGGCAAGCGCAACAGGAGCGCGGCAAAGGCCGGATCACTGTCGCTGGCGGCGATGGCAGAACGGGCCACCGCATCAATCAGATCAGGATTGTCAGACGCGCCGGAATAGGTCGCGCCGAGGATCTGTTTTTTGAGCAAGTCTTGCAGCAGATCCCAGCGATTGAACGGATCGGTTTCGGCGCGGGCGAGGCTAAGCTGTTGGTCTTGCGTCAGCGTGTGCTTGATGCGGACGGGTGCGCTGAACCCGCGCGCGACAGAGACAAGCGGACGCGGTGTGCCCTCTGGCAGGGTGAGGCCGAAGCTCTCATCGGCGGCGGTCAGGGTCAGATCGAGCGTCTGCAAGTCCTTGCCTTCGGCGCTGATCAGGGCGGCGGCGAGCGGGATGGGGACGGGCTGTTTGTCGGGCTGGTTTGGCGTGGGCGGGGTGGACTGGGCAAAGCTGAGGGTGATCTCGGATGTGTCCGCGTCCCAATCTTCGGTCAGGACAAGCTCGGGCGTGCCGGCCTGGGCATACCAGAGCAGGAATTGGCTGAGGTCCGCTCCGCTTGCCTCTTCGAAACAGGCATAGAAATCCTCAATCGTGGCCGCGTCGCCATCATGCCGGTCGAAATAGAGCGTCATGCCTTTGGCGAAGGCGGCGTCCCCGATCAACCGTTTGAGCATGCGGATCAGCTCGGCCCCTTTTTCGTAGACGGTGGCCGTGTAGAGATTTTCGATCGATCCATAATGGCCGGGCCGGACAGAATGGGCGAGCGGTCCGGCGTCTTCGGGAAACTGCCTTGCGCGCAGGCGGATGACATCCTTGATGCGCTGGACGGGGCGCGAACGCATATCGGCGGAAAATTCCTGATCGCGGAACACGGTCAGCCCTTCTTTCAGGCAAAGCTGGAACCAGTCGCGGCAGGTGATGCGGTTGCCGGTCCAATTGTGGAAATATTCGTGGGCGACAATGGATTCGATGGCTTCGAAATCGGCATCGGTCGCGGTGGTCTCATCAGCGAGGACATAGGCGGAGTTGAAAATGTTCAGCCCCTTATTCTCCATCGCGCCGAAATTGAAGTCGCGCACGGCAACAATGTTGAACACATCGAGATCATATTCGCGGCCGAACACGTCTTCATCCCATGCCATTGAGCGTTTCAGGCAATCCATCGCCCAGACCGCACGGTCCGCTTCGCCCTGATCGACATGGATGGCAAGATCGACATGGCGACCGGAGCGTGTGGTGAAACTGTCTTTGTGGATGTCATAACCGCCCGCACACAGCGCAAACAGATAGGAGGGCTTGCGGTGGGGGTCATTCCAGACGGCAAAATGACGGTCTGTGCCAATCTCGCCAGTCTCGCCCGGGGAACCATTCGACAAGAGCACCGGAAAGCGCGCCTTGTCCGCCTCCATCCGCACAGAGAAGCGCGACATGACATCAGGCCGGTCGGGCCAATAGGTGATGCGCCGGAAGCCAACCGCCTCGCACTGGGTGCAAAACCGGCCGCCGGACATGTACAGCCCCGACAAAGCGGTGTTGGCGGAAGGGGCGATCTCCACATCTGTTTCAAGCGTAAACGCAGCCGGTGGTGACAGGAGGGTCAGCGCGGTGTCCGTAACCTCATATTGGTCGTCCGCCAGCGGGGTGCCATCAATCGAAATATTAATGAGGGTCAGCTTCTCGCCATCAAGCACCATCGGCGCGCTTTGCTCTGCGGTGCGGCGGACATGGATCTTCGCTTTGACGCGCGTGGCGTCGGGATTGAGGTCGAAATCGAGGGTAACCGTGTCGAGCGCATAGGGGTAGGGCGTATAGTCTTGCAAAGTTACGGTCTGCGGAATGTCAGTGCGCATGGTCAATTGTCTCACTATGGTCTTGTTTGCGCCGAAAGGGGCAGCGATATGAGGTCTATTTGGGGGCGCTTGTGGCGGCTCGGCAAGAGGCAAATGTGATGAAGCTGGAAAACATGTTCGGATATGTGCCGAAGCTGGCGCTGCTCGGCGCTGTGATGTGTGCGGTGGTGATTGCCGTTTTGTCGCTTTTGCCGGGGAGTGATCTTCCCGCATCGAACATGAATGACAAACTCAATCACTTTATTGCCTATGGCGTGCTGATGGCGCTGGCCACGCTCGGACGCGGGCGGGTCCGGCTGTTCGGGCTCATGGGCGGCGTGATTTTGTACGGTCTGGTGCTTGAGGGCCTACAGGGGATGATGCCCTATGGCCGCTCAGCAAGCTGGATCGACGCGCTCGCGAATACGGGCGG
>CALLCD010000202.1 GCA_938049795.1 uncultured Hyphomonadaceae bacterium
TCGGAAAGTTCAGGGCCAGAAACGCTTAGAATGCAGGCGCGAGGGGCAGCGCTCATCTGGCAACCACGATGCAGGTTTTGTCGCGCGCCTTGAGCGCGTCGCAGAAACGGCTTGCGTCGGCTCGTTCGTCAAATGCACCAACGCGGAGCCGGTAGAACACGCCCTTCGCGCCGAGATCTGCGCGTTGGATCAGCTTTTCCGCGCCGGAGAACAGGTCGCTATCGCCAGATACGAATTGGGCCCAAGCGGTATCCGCTGCCGCTTCGCTGCGCAGGGCGGCAACTTGAACAAGAAAACCACCATCTGGGGCAAAATTCTGCGAAGGGGTAACGGTTTGGGCCGCCGTAGGAGTAACTGATTCGGCCTGGGGCTCGCTCACGGGGACATCAGGTAAAGCTGTTGCGGTAACGGCTGCCCCTTCCGCCGCGGGGGCACTGCCTGTCCGTGGCGCAGGCTCGAGCGGCGTCGTGCGTCCGGGTCGCAATTCGACCGGAGGGCCGCCATGCAGCACCGTCTCTGTCTTGCCCGCATCCCCCGCCGCCCCAAGAGGGGTCGCGCGTTCGCTTCCGTCCAACTGATCGTAAATCCGGCGCTCGAGATCATCGGTCGCCACACCGCCTGCCTCGTCGGGCGCGCGCTTGTAGGGCTCCGCATCTGCAAATACAACCGGAAGCGCCGCCGCCTTCGGCTTGATGCCTTGCTTATACGTGTTCCAGATAACCGCTCCGAAAATAAGCAAAACGCCCATAGCCAAAGCCAAAATCAGCGGTCCCCGCCCGCCTTCGTCATCACGCAAGTCAAAACCGCGATAATCGTCTTCAAAAGCTCCGGCATCGTGTGAATGCCCGTCAAAAGTCCGGCTCATGCGAATCTCCCCGCGATTTGGCCCATTAAGCGTTAATTTTAACCCTAGTTTCGTTAACGAGCGCTAAATTCTACACTGCTTTGTGCGGCGGCTATTTCAATATTCCGATCTTGTGGCAATTTGATGAACTGCGGACAACGGGTCAGATCATGCTCTCGAAATTGAACAGGCGGCGGTGTTCCTCGATGGCGAAATTGTCAGTCATGCCAGCGATATAGTCGCAAACAAGGCGCGCACGGCGGCGGCCACGGACCTGCTCCGCATCCCGACGCCATTCCGGCGGCAGGGTTTCCGGCTCAGCATAGAACAGGTCGAACAGGTCTTTGAGGATGCGCTTTGCCTGCGAGCGCATACGGTTGACCTTGTAATGCTTGTACATGCGCTCGTGCAGGAAGGCCCGAAGCGCTTTTTGCTGGTCATTGAGCGTGCTGGAAAACGCCACAAGCGGCACCGGCATCAGGCGGACATCAGCTGCGGATTCTGGACCGTACTCTTTCGCACGCGCGCGTGTCTCGCCGACGAGATCGCTGATCCATATGCCAATCAGTCGCCGCACAGCTTCATAGACGGTGCGGGTCTGGTCGAGATGGGGGTAATCAGTCTCGACCGCACGGAAGGTGTCGCCCACGAGCGGCAGGTCGAGCATGTCTTCGATCTTGAAAAGCCCTGCGGCAATCCCATCATCAATGTCGTGATTGTTGTAGGCGATGTCATCGGCAAGCGCGGCGACTTGTGCTTCAGGGCCGGCAAAGGTCTCAAGCTCGAGATCCGCAAGCGGCGGATAATCACGAAAAGCAGCGGGCAGCGCGTCGAGGGTCTGCTCCCCCGTCAGAAGCGGGCCGTTGTGTTTGACGAGGCCCTCCAGCATTTCCCAGCTCAGGTTCAGGCCGTCAAAGTTTGGATAACGCCGCTCAAGCTTGGTGACGACGCGCAATGTCTGGGCATTATGATCAAATCCGTCATATTTGCCCATGCTGGCGTCAAGCTGGTCCTCGCCAGCATGACCAAAGGGCGGATGGCCGATGTCGTGGGCGAGCGCGAGGGCTTCGGCGAGATCTTCATCCAGGCCAAGCGTGCGGGCGACCGAGCGGGCAATCTGGGCCACTTCGAGCGAATGGGTCAGCCGCGTGCGATAATGGTCTCCCTCATGAGCGACAAAAACTTGCGTTTTCTGCTTAAGCCGACGAAAGGCCGAGGCGTGGATAATCCGGTCGCGATCCCGCTGGAACGGCGTTCTGGTGGGCGATTTGAGCTCCTCGAAGCGCCGCCCGCGCGTGCGTTTCCAATCGGTCGCAAACATTGCGCTCTTTTCCATTCGTGAAAATATCCCTATCTTGGCGTCATGACCCAAATCACACTGACGCAAAACGCTGCACAACGCATTAATGCGATTCTCGCCAAACAGACCGATGCGACCATGTTGCGCGTCTCGGTCGATGGCGGCGGCTGTTCGGGCTTCTCCTATAAATTCGACTTCGAAACAACGGCAAACAGTGACGATCTTGTTGTCGAGCGCGATGGCGCAAAAGTCGCGATTGACGAGATGAGCCTTGGATTTCTGGACGGTTCGGAGATTGATTTCTCGACCGATCTGATCGGGGCCGCGTTCAAAATCAACAATCCAAACGCGACAGCAAACTGCGGCTGCGGCACCAGTTTTTCGATCTAAAAGCGTATGTTGCAATAATACAACATGCCTCCCACCCCTGATCATGTGACCGAGGTTTAAGTTGACCTCGATGCCAAATTTACCTGTTCTGATGGCCAATTAGAGGGAGTGAACAATGCGAAATACAATTCTGATGTCGGCGATGGTGCTGGCGCTTGCCGCATGTGGCGGTAGCGGCAAAACGGATGCAGTTGAAACGGCCGCAGCCGATGCCGTCGAAGCGGTTGAGACCGCCGCGGCCAGCGCTGCGACCGATGACAGCGCCTATGTCACCGCTTGCATGAGCCATAGCGGAGACCGCGCGACCTGTGCCTGCGCCGATGATGTTTATAAGGCAGAGCTCAATGACGAGCTTTATGAACTAACGCTTGTCAGCCTTCAGGGCAATGAAGCGAAAGCTGCCGAACTCATGATGGCTTACGCAACCGGCGCCGGTGCCGAGACAATGGCCGAGGACATGCAGCGCGCAGCCGAAGCGATCGTTGCAAAGTGCGGCGAAGGATAAATACCGCCAAATAGTTTTGGGGAGCCGCTGCGCATTTGTGTGTGGTGGCTCTTTTTTATTTGCGAGCGATTTCGCAGACCGTAATTTTCGCCCTGTGGCGTTAAGGGTCTTCCCTTCCCTTAGGACGGGCCGCTAAAGTCTTTGATATATTCAAAACTCGGAGCCAGCCCTATGGATGTTTCAACCGCCGTTAATCAGCGCATCTCGACCCGCGCTTTTCTCGACAAGCCCATCACCGAAGCCGAAGCGCGCGACTGGCTCGCACAGGGGCAGCGTTCCCCTTCGGGCGGGAATTTGCAGCCGTGGCGGGTCCATGTTGTTGCCGGTGACGCCAGAGCGGCGGTGGTCGATATGGCCATGAAAGCACTGATGGCCAATCCCAAAGGCGAGCCCACCGAGTATCCGATCTATCCGGAGAACCTCTGGAACCCGCACGAAGAGCGCCGCCAGACCATTGGAAAGCAAATGTTCGAGACGCTGGGCATTGCCAAAGACGACAAGGCGGCACGGCTGGCCTGGTTTGCGGGCAATTTCCGTTTCTTCGATGCGCCGCTCGCGATTTTTGTCATTCTGGACAAGCGGATGGGGCATGGCCAGTGGGCACATACAGGCATGTTCCTACAAACACTTGCCCTGCTCGCCGAAGAGCGCGGCTGGGCGACGTGTATGCAGGAATGCTGGGGCATGTTGCGGCCCTCGCTGAAGACGCATTTGAACCTTGATAACGGCGAAGTGGTCTGGTGCGGCATGGCGGTGGGCTATCCGGACAAAGAGGCTGCTGTGAATACGCTGCAGTCGGAGCGGGCCGATGTCGATGAGTTTGCGAGCTTTGCAGGCTTTTAGCCGTCGCGGGCATGTCCGGCTCTGCACAGCCCTCACCAAACTGTGTGTTGCAATGATCGGTCACCCATCAGACCTTTAGGTTGGAATACATCT
>CALLCD010000203.1 GCA_938049795.1 uncultured Hyphomonadaceae bacterium
GCGTGTGCCTGCGGGCGGAACGCTGCCCGTGGGCGGGGTGGAGGGCCGACGTGGCGGCTGCGGCGCACGCGGGGCCGGTGGCGGGCTGCTTGAGCCCGCTGCATCGGTAAGCCCCTTAATGCCTGCAATCGAGCCAATGATCGACGAGAACTCGGCCGGAATAATGACCGTTTTCTGCTGGTTCGACATGGCGAGCTTCTCGAACGCGCCGACATATTGCTGGCCTAGGAAGTAGTTGATCGCGTTGACATCGCCGCGCGAGATCGCTTCGGACACCATAGCGGTGGCTTTGGCTTCCGCTTCGGCTTCACGCTCGCGCGCTTCGGCATCGCGGAAGGCAGCTTCGCGGCGACCTTCGGCTTCGAGGATTTGCGACTGTTTCAGGCCTTCCGCTTTCAGAATGGCCGCTTGCTTGTCGCCCTCGGCGGTAAGAATTTCCGCACGCTTCAAGCGCTCCGCCTTCATCTGGCGGGTCATCGCTTCGGTAATGTCCGCGGGCGGCGACAGATCGGCAATCTCGATCCGTGTGACTTTCACGCCCCACGGATTGGTCGCCTGATCAATCACAGTCAGAAGACGCGCATTGATGTCGTCGCGATTGGAGAGAACTTCATCGAGATCCATCGAGCCAACAACTGTCCGGATATTCGTCAGGGCCAGATTCTCGATGGCGTGGGTCAGATTGTTGACCTCATAGGCAGCCGCCACAGCGTCCATCACCTGAATGAAGACCACCGCATCACACGTCACCATCGCATTGTCGCGCGTAATCACGTCCTGACGGGGCACATCAAGCACCGTTTCCATCATGTTCATTTTGCGGCCGATCCGGTCAAAAATCGGCACAACAAAGGTCATGCCCGGTGACAAGGTCTGCGTGTAGCGGCCAAATCGCTCAATCGTGTAGTTGAAGCCTTGTGGGACGACTTTCACCGCCTGCAAGATCAGTATTAGCGCCACAACGGCTAGGATAATAAATAAAACTTCCATCTCTGGACCCCTCTTGTTTGTTTCTTATCATCTAAATATGGTATCTCCTTGCCGTTATTCAATATTCATTTATTGAAAAACGGCGCACCACAAGGATGCGCCGCTTGGCTTAATACTTTGTTTATTTTGAAAACCTTTGAAAGGTCTGCAGGTTTTCTAAAGCTGGCCGAGCAGATATTCGCCGCTCGACACTTCATATGCGCCGCCATCTTCGACATTTAGCTGCACAACCACGCCATCCTTGACCAGCATCGAGTAACGCTGCGAGCGCGCGCCCATGCCAAAACCGGACGCATCAAGCTCGAGACCAATCGCCTTGGCAAATGCGCCATTGCCATCCGCCAGCATCCGCATCGTGTTGCCGACATTCTCCGCCTTGCCCCATTCGCCCATGACAAACGCATCATTGACCGATGTGCAGACAATCTCATCGACGCCTTTGGCGCTGAACGTGTCGGCGGCATCGCGGAAGCTGGGGAGGTGTTTGACCGAACAAGTGGGGGTAAATGCACCCGGCACCGCAAACAGGACCACGGTCTTGCCAGCGAAAATATCCGCCGTCGTGCGTGGAGCCGGACCGTCAGCGGTGGCTTCCATGAAGGTTGCGTCGGGCAGTTTATCGCCAATTTGAATGCTCATTTTCGTTCTCCTGATGATGTTCCCCGCACACTACCTGTCCCGCGCGTAGGATCAACTTTCTTTATGTGGGTTGCTTCTTTTGCGTGCCTGCTTCAGCATCAGGGGGAGATGATGAACCTGACCGGAAAAATCCTGATCGCGATGCCTGGCATCGGGGACGACCGCTTCTCTGGCGCGGTTATCCTCGTCTGCGCGCATGCCGAGGATTTTGCGATGGGGCTGGTGCTCAACAAGCCGATGGCGGGGGTTGTGCTGCCGGATCTGCTTGACCAGCTTGATATTCCGCTGAGCATTGAATTGCCCGAACTTGACGTGCTCGAAGGCGGGCCGGTGGGTCGGGATCGCGGATTTGTCCTCCATAGCAGCGACTTTAATTGCGAGCAGGCAACCATGCATGTTGGCGACAATCTCTGCCTGACCGCCACGCGCGATGCGCTGCATGCGATTGCCTCGGCTGAGCCTCCCGAACACGCCATCCTTGCGCTGGGCTATTCAGGCTGGGGGCCGGGCCAGATCGAAGAGGAGCTGCAAGACAATGTCTGGCTCGTCAGCGAGTGCGAACATCAGCTGATCTATGATCAGGATCATGAGCACAAATGGGCCAAGGCGCTCGATCATCTGGGCATATCGCCGGCCAATCTCCAGCCTGATGCCGGACATGCCTGACGGGCAGCTTTAGTCCACCTCTGATACCAGTTTGCCAATCTGGCGCTGGCGGATGCTCGCAACCTCGCGTTTGATCTCGGACAAAGCCGCTTGCAGTGCCTTGAATGTCTTTGCACCAACGGCACGGCAATACCGGTCTTTGCCCGCTTCGGACAAATCATCGGTGGGTTTGGACAGGGCAAGGCGCTGGATTTGCTGGAGCGAGGAGAGATAGGTGTTCGCTTTTTCGAGCAGAGCGCCATCGCGCGCGTCGAACCAGCCCGCGTCCGTCAAACGCCCGATGGCCCCACCAAGATCACCTTGTCCCGCTTGGACAGCAGAGGGCGTCATCAGTAAGCCATGCTGGACGATAAATTCGAGATCCACCAGCCCGCCAAAACCCATTTTCATATCCCAGAGACCGCCCGCCGGTTTCTCTGTTTCAAGCCGTAATCTCATTTCGTGAATATCGCTCTGCACGCCTGCCGCGTCGCGATCCCCGGCGAACACATCGCGCACAATCGACAAGACGCGCGCAGCCAGATCACCGCGACTGGCAATGGGCCGCAAACGGGTCAGCGCCATATGTTCCCATGTCCACGCTTCGTCCTTCTGATAGCGCGTAAAGCTCGACAATCGCACCGCGACCGGCCCTGACCGACCGGACGGACGCAAGCGCATATCCACCTCATAGAGCAAGCCTTCGGATGTCGGCGCAGACAGGGCCGTGATCAGCCTCTGGGTAAAGCGCGAGAACCAGACCGTGCTGTCGTCGCTGTCCTTGGGCTCGTACAGCACCATCAGATCAAGGTCCGATCCGGCGGTCATCGCTTCGCCACCAAGCTTACCCATAGCACACACGCACCATGCGCCTGGCGGGGCGCCAAAACGGGTAATGCACTCGGCTTCGGCGGCATCGGCCATAGTTTGCACCACCCAATCGGCGAGTTTCGTATAGGCAAGCGCAGCATCAGCGGCGGCGATCCGGCCATGAAGCAGATCATGCCCGATTAGAAACACGCAGTCGGCATGATAGATGCGCGCTGCGTCCATCGCCTGATCAAAGGCCATATCTGGCCCGATCTCCGGCCGTGTGTTCAAGCCCGGTTGCAACAAGGCTTCAAGTAGCCCAGGGCGGCGACCGAGCGTCACTGCCAGAGGCGGCGCAAGTGCCAATGTCGCGATCAGATCCGATCGCAGCCGCGCCTCGGCCAACAGCATGGACAAGGTTTGCACGCCCGACGGCAAATGTTCGAGAAACACGGAAAAATGCCGGAAGGCGCGATCGGACTCTCCGGTGGCTGACATATCCTGTAACAGGTCCGGCAGGAGGGCTGTCAGCAATTCGCGGCCGCGCGCAGATCGGGTCGCGGGGACATGTCCGCGATGCCAATGCCGGATGGCGCCGATCACATTGGAGGGCGTTTCAAAGCCCAGCCCGCCAAGCGTTTGGACCGTTCGCGGATCATCATCCACGCCGGTAAAGACGAGATTGCCCGCGATCTGCGAGCCGCTTGCGCGCGCCTCACGGCCAAACAGGTCGAGATAGATCTCGTGCACCCGCTCGCGAAGGGCGAGCATGTGGGCATCGAATTGCGTCAGGTCTTGATAGCCGCACAGATGCGCAATGTCGGCGCGCCGGTCGTCATCGCTGGGCAGCGTGTGGGTCTGCTCGTCGAGCCGCATCTGCAAGCGGTGCTCGATCTGGCGCAATTGGACATAGGCCGCTTGCAAGGTTTTCTCGGTCTGCACCTCCACCGCGCCGCTGTCGCGCAGAGCCGCAAGGGCGTGTGCGGTGCCGGATAGGCGTAAGGCTTTGTTTCTGCCGCCGAATATCAATTGCTGGGTTTGGGCAAAGAACTCGATCTCGCGAATGCCGCCCGCGCCGAGTTTCAGA
>CALLCD010000204.1 GCA_938049795.1 uncultured Hyphomonadaceae bacterium
TGAGCCGACGTGAATTAGTTTAGAGTAGTTATTTGAAGGATATTGGAGGGACGACATAGATGTCGAGAGATACAGTAAAACAACCGACGGACGTGGATCGATATGTCGGTATGCAAGTGCGGGCTGCACGGCGCGAGTTAAGGTTAACGCAAGATGAACTTGGGCAAATGCTAAGCATTACATTTCAGCAAGTCCAAAAATACGAGCGCGGCGTAAATAGAATATCATCTGGTAAGCTATATGAGATTGCCCACGTATTAAAACGACCCCTCGAATACTTTTATCCAGAGCATTCAGGTGAAATTGATGAAGATGATAGTCGCACAGAAGCACTATTGCGAAGTGATTTGCAGAAAAAGTGCTGTTCACTTGTCTCGAATGTTTCGGATATTGAAACACTCAATGCAATAAAGACGATTTTGGAGAACACGCGCACCGACAGCTAGCACGTCTGTGCGACCGGCGGTTTAACTCCGTCGGTCGACTCAGAACTAACTTTCCTGCGACAAGAGCTCCATACCAACAACGATCTCGTCGATCCAGATTAACACTGTTTCCGGCATACCTTGTTCCTGCAAGAAGCTCGAAAATGCCGTTGCAAATTCCGTCGGCGCGCCACACCGCTCAACCGCACCGTGTAATTGAGGAATAACATCATTCGAGAAATCGGTTGCGATGGCGCGGAACTCTTCCAGACGAGCACCTATTTCCAACATGACCAGCGGTGTCGGATTTTCCAGTTTGCGGGCAAACTGCTGCATATCTCGCAATTCGGACCGGTATTGCCTCGAAAAATCATCTGTAATTTGCGAGGTCTTCCACTCGACCCACTCGGCTGTGCAAGGCTCAGGCTCAAGTGTGGCGCAGCCTGACAGCATCAATGCTGCCAAGCCAATAATACTGATCCGCATAACATGTCCCCTTTTAATCGGTCGGTCGATCTTGTCAGGTTTTAGGCGAAGCGGAAAGTGTTGACCTCAGCGTCGGTTGTCAACGAGACGGCGCGACCGATCATACTCTCTTCTCCAGACATTTGCGCCAGGGTTTCCGGCACGCGGCTGGACGCGATGAACCGCGCCCCGTCCGCTGTTCGGCCAAAGATCACGGCATGTGAAGGGCCATCGCGTCCATTAATGAGCGTGAAGGTCTCGACTGTGCCGCCCTCGGGCGCATCGGTCAGCGTTACGGGCTCGTCGGCTTTGGCGGCAGGTTCGGCGGGGGTGAATGCGTCCGGACGGATTGCCGAGTAGACACCAGCCGCTTCTTTGGTCATCCAGCCGCCATTTGCGAGGACCAGACCGAACGCGTCAGGCGCGGCGCGCAGGGCTTCGGCTGTGCTGGCAATGCCGTGCAGAGAATAATTATTGCCCGGGCCTCCGAAGAAGGGCAGCCCGCCGGTCTGGGTCAGCGCGCGCGGATCGGTTTGCCAGTCAAGCCCGAGCACATCCGCCGCACTGAACACAGCGCACGGGAAACAGGAATAGAGGTCGAACACGTCAATTTCGTCTGCCGTCTTACCAGCCTGCGCCAGCGCGCGGGTGAGTGCAACTTGCATTGCCCATGATCCGTCGAGTTGAGGCCGTTCGGAAATGTGCAGATCGGCCGCCTCCCCACCGCCATGCAGATAGATGCGTGCGCCGGTGGGGATGCCGAGCGCATCGGCTTTCTCTTCGCTCATGATGATCACGGCGGCGGCCTGATTTACGGCGTCTTGCGCAATGTGCCATTTGAGGAAGGGGTCGGCAAAGGCGTAGTTTTCCGCAGACGGCGTGGCCAGAAATTCGGCACTGCGGGCTTTGGGAAATTGCGCATATGGATTTGCGGCGGCGATACTTGAGAATTTGGCGAACAGAGCGCCCATGGCCGCGCGGTGCTCGGACCGCGTGCGGCCTTCACGGTGGGCGATGGCGTTTTCGAACAGGCTGTAGAAATAGGCGGGCTTGACCAGACCATGCTTGGCCTCGGCGCGCGAAAGCATATGGGCGCCAACGCCGCGATCTTCCATGTCGCCGTCGATTTCAATATTGAGATCAGGTTTGAGGCCCTGTTTGCGAGCGGCTTTCTGCGCGCCGATATTTTCAGCGCCTGCGAGCAGCGCGCACTCGCTATCGCCAGCATGAATGCGCGCGGCCAGTTCATTGATCAGCGCTTGGGGCGACTGGCCACCGACGCCGGAATAGATGACGCGTTCGGGATTGGCCCCGATCGCGCGGGCGAGGCCGAGCGGGAGATTGTTGCAGATGCCGAAAGGCGGGGTCAGGCTTGGAATGGAATCTTCCATTGTGCGCACGACGGTGACCGTGTCGAAGCTCTCGATCAGGGCGGCGGTGTCCCCTGTCTGCGTATCGGTGAGAGCAGCGCGGGCGGCCTCTTCGGCAAGGCTCAAGGCGCTCGGCATGCCGTCCAGCCCGCTTGTCCCATCCCAATGGCTTACCGTCTGTCCGACGCCTACCAGTACCGGCATTGATCCTTTGGCCATAAGTCACATCCTGATCTTTTGAGATTGCCCGCAAGTCTAGGCGAGCCCGTCGGCAGATCAAAGTATGACGTCGGGAAAAGCTAATCGACGAGCGTGGCTTCTGTCTTGGCGCGGACTTCATCTAGGGTGACATCGGGGGCAAGTTCGGCCATCTTGATGCCGCCCTCGACAATGTCGAAGACGCCAAGATCGGTGATGATGCGGTCGATGCATTTCTGCCCTGTCAGCGGCAAGGTGCAGGCTTTGAGGATTTTCGCCTCGCCCTTGCGATTGGTGTGGTCCATCGTCACGATGCAGCGCTTGACGCCCGCGACGAGATCCATCGCGCCGCCCATGCCTTTGACCATTTTGCCGGGGATCATCCAATTGGCCAGATCGCCATTTTCGGCCACTTCCATCGCACCGAGGATCGACAGATCAATATGCCCGCCGCGGATCATGGCAAAGCTCGTCGCGCTGTCGAA
>CALLCD010000205.1 GCA_938049795.1 uncultured Hyphomonadaceae bacterium
AAGCCGCCGTCGGAGACGCGCGTTGTGGCGGCGATGTCGGGCGGGGTGGACAGTTCCGTTGTGGCGGCGATGCTGGCGGCGGAGGGCTATGAGGTGATCGGGATCACTTTGCAGCTTTATGATCATGGCGCGGCGATCCAGAAAAAGGGCGCGTGTTGCGCAGGCCAAGACATTCATGATGCGCGCAATGTCGCCGACCAGATCGGGATTGCGCATTATGTGCTCGATTATGAAAGCCGGTTTCGCGAGCAGGTGATGGAGGATTTTGCCGACACGTATTTGTCGGGCGCGACGCCTGTGCCGTGTATCCGGTGCAATCAGTCGGTCAAGTTTGCGGACCTGTTGTCTACGGCGAAAGAGCTGGGGGCCGATTGTCTTGCGACGGGGCATTATATTCGCCGGACGGATGGGGCGAATGGGCCGGAGTTGCATCGCGCGCATGATGCGAGCCGTGACCAGTCCTGGTTCCTGTTTGCGACGACGCCTGAGCAGCTTGATTTTTTGCGGTTCCCGCTGGGTGATTTGCCGAAGTCGGAAGTGCGGGCACTGGCGGACAGGTTTGATCTGCCGGTTGCGGCGAAGCCCGACAGTCAGGACATTTGCTTTGTGCCTGAGGGGTCTTACGCGAAAGTGGTCGAGAGCATTCGACCGGGCGCGGGGCGCGGCGGGGACATTGTGCATATGGATGGGCGTGTTCTGGGGCAGCATCAGGGCGTGATCCATTATACGATTGGTCAGCGGCGCGGGCTTGGCGTGGCGACGGGTGAGCCGCTTTATGTGGTCAAGATTGATGCGGCGGCACGGCAGGTGATTGTGGGGGACCGCGAGGCGCTGTTGACGGCGTCGCTCACGCTTGAGGAGCTTAATTGGCTCGGCGATGTGACGCTGGCGGAGGCGTGTGCAGGAGAAATGCGCGTGCTGGCGCGGGTGCGCTCGACCCGGGAGCCGCTGCCGGCGCAGCTGGTGCTGGAGGATGGTGTGCCGATGGTGCGGTTTGATGCGCCAGAAGAAGGTGTGGCGCGCGGGCAAGCCTGCGTTTTGTACGATATTGACGGGCAAACGCGGATTCTGGGCGGCGGCTTTATCGCTTCGACGCAGACGGCGTAATTTTTTTCCAAATAAATTTTTGACGGGCCGCGCGCGGGCGCGAGGGGCCGTTCGTGTGATTTTCGCTGTTTGCCAGTGTTTATAGGGCTTTTTCGAACATGAACGGGCATTCATGGCCCAAACCGGCACAGCTTTGCCAACAAAGTGCAAACGGGTTTGGCAAAGACCCGACGAATTTTCATGAAAACTCAAACATAGTCTTGAGGCTCGTTTTAAGCCCCATCCTGTAATGTTCACCGCAGGAGACAAGAAATGTCCCTAAATTTGAGGTGGATGAAAATGATAGAGCAGAATGCCCATACTTTGAGCGTCAATGGCCCGAACGGACAACCATTGACATTGGATGACCTCCCTGCGCCCGGCATCAAACGCTGGGTGACGCGTCGCAAGGCAGAAGTCGTTGCGGCCGTCAAAGGCGGCTTGCTGAGCAAGGAAGATGCGTGTGAGCGCTACTCCTTGTCGGATGAAGAATTCTCCGGCTGGCTGCGCCTTTATGCAGATCACGGCACCAAAGGATTGCGGGCCACGCGCCTGCAACAATATCGCCGGCACAGCTAGACGCGATGGGGTGGCATTTTCGCCCCATTAAACCGGCGTTTACGCTAAGCGGCTAGGAAGTAGGCTCGGCCCTGCCATGTGTGCGGGGACAAGGAGTTGCCTGTGAGCCGTCTGCCAGATCCGTCTGAAATCCGAAGCGCCAGCCCGGTACTGGTTTGGGCACTCTGCGTGCTGGCGCTCGGATTGCTCGGATGGCGCTGTGTGGCAATTTTCTCAAGCGCGCCGGAGCCGGTCGCCGATCACCCGCTGGCGGAGATTGTGTCCGTGGTCGTTGGCGCAGGCAATGCGCAGATCAGCGAGACGGCCAGTGGCGATCTGTTGATCTTGCTCAATGGTCCGTCTGGCGCGATTAACCCTGACGTGGAAGCGCGCCTGACCGAGATTACCAAGACGATTGGCGGCACACCGAACGCGCCGATCCTGAAACAGTTTCCGTTTGCCGAGCAAGCTTTTGCGCCGACACAGGCCGAGCTTGCCGAAGTGTCCGTGCTCGGGCTTTTGACCAGTCTGGCGTTTTTTCTGGCATTTGCGATGCGGGGTGGGCAAAGCGCAGTGCCTGAGGTTTCAGACTATGTAAGTTACGATATGGAGGCTGCGCCGCCCTTTGATAGCCCGCCACCACCACCCTTTGACAGTGCGCCGGTGCTGACCAAAATTGACGGCCAACCCAGCCAGCCCGACCCGCGCACGCTGGCCGATGCGCAGAGCTTTGCGCGGGCCAATCCGGATGTGACCGCCAAAGTTATCGAGCGCTGGATTCGCGCCAGAGGATTTCACGAATGACACCGCGCACGCTGACCACATTTACCAAGGGCTCAAACGCGGACGGGCTGACCCGTTCGGCGCGGCTATTGCGGGCGATTGGCCCGAATGCGGCGCCGATCTGGGCGCAGTTGAGCGCGGCCGACAGTGCGGCTTTGCGGACGGTTATGGACCAGTTACCGCCCGACGAGACGGCCAATGCTGCCGCCGCGCAGGCTTTGCTGGACCAGGCGGCCAATCATGGGGCGCTGCCGATCTGGCAAAAGCTCTCTGCCCTGCCCGGGCGGCAATTGTTTGCCATGCTCGAAGGGGAGCATCCGCAATTGATCGCGCTGACGCTGGCGCGGCTGACCCCGAAAGCGGCGGCCGGTTTGCTCGACTGTTTGCCCCCTGCCCTTGCCGAGCAGGCTTTACGTCTTGTCTTGGAGATGGGACGGCCGCACCCGCATGCGATTGCCGCCATCGAGGCCTTGTTCGAGGCCGAGCTTGGGCTTGCCGACAGAGACACGCCGGTTCATGGCGATGCGGCGCTGGCGAAAATCTTTGACATTCTCCCCGCAGATCAGAGCGACAAATTGCTCGGGCTTTTGCAGGCGACTGATCCGGACGCAGGTGCGCAGGTGCGCAGGCTGATGTTTACCTTCGAGGACATTGCCGCGCTGCCGCCTGCCGGATTGCAGACGCTTCTGTCGCGGATTGATAGGGCGACGCTGACCTTGGCGCTTAAAGGCGCGACAGGGGGTGTGCGCGACGCGATTTTCAGTAATCTGACGGCGCGGGCGCGGACGGTTCTGGTTGAAGAGATTGCAGCGGTCGGGCCAGTGCGGCGCAGTGATGTGGACGCGGCGCGCACGGATCTGATTGTGCTGGCGCGGCATCTGATCGAGACGGGCAACATTCAGTCTGCGGGCGGGCATGATTTGCTGGATGACGAGGATATGATCGCATGAGCACGCTGAAGTCGCTGGTTGATTTCGAGTTCCGGAGCGATTTCGAAACGCCGGACACTGCGGCGGCGAACACTCCTGATGCGCTCGATACGGTATCCGTGACGGCGAGCGAGTTGGTCGAACTGTTGGCGAATGCCCGCGCGCAGGGGTTTGAGGCGGCGAACCGGCAATATGCACTGACACAGGACGATCGGCTGGAGACGCTTTCGGCAGAGCTGAAAACGGCGCTTGGGGAGCTGCTCGAGCTTGCCAAATGTCTCGAACGGGTGGCTTTGGCGCCGGAGGATGCGGCGCGTGTCAAAACGCTGATTGCGGAGGCGTGTTCGCACATTGTGGCCGGTCAGCGCGATCTGTTTGCAGATCAGTAACCATTACGCGTTGATACTGGTCGCGATTGCGATTATGAGAGCCATATTATGACCCTGCCCGCCAATCCTGCCCTTGCCCGCTCTTTGATGGATGTGCCTGTTCAGGTGGACATTGTGCTGGGCGATGCGCGGATTCCGATTGAGGAATTGATGGCGCTGAGCCCGGGCGAGATTGTCTCGCTCGAGAGCCGGATTTCGGAAGATGTGCTGATCTATGTGTCCGACCGTTTGATGGCGCGCGGACGGCTCGTCATTGCCGATGGCGAACTGGGCGTGACCTTGTCGGAGATCATCGACGAGCGGGTCGCCGCTTAGTCTCCGCTTCAGCTTTCCGTATAGCGATAGCCGACCCCATAGAGCGTTTCGATGGCGTCGAACTCACCATCAACCTGGCGGAATTTCTTGCGTAAGCGCTTGATATGGCTGTCAATTGTGCGGTCATCGACATAGATCTGGTCGTCATAGGCTGCGTCCATGAGCTGGTCGCGGTTTTTGACATAGCCCGGGCGCTGGGCAAGGCTTTGCAGGATGAGAAATTCGGTGACGGTGAGCCGGACCTGTTTGTCGTCCCATGCGCAGGCGTGGCGGTTCGGGTCGAGGGTTAACCGGCCGCGGACGATGGGTTTGTGGTCGCCCTCTTCTGGGCCTGCTGCGCCGCCGCGTGCGCGTCTGAGCACGGCTTTGACGCGTTCGGACAGGAGGCGCGTGGAGCACGGTTTACGGACAAAATCGTCGGCGCCGATGTTAAAGCCGATCACTTCGTCAATCTCTTCGTCTTTCGAGGTCAGGAAGATGACGGGCAGATCAGAGGTCTGGCGCAGGCGGCGGAGGAGCTCCATGCCATCCATTTTCGGCATTTTGACATCGAAAATGGCGATGTCTGGCGGGGTTTCGGTCAGCGCTGGCAGTGCGCTCTGGCCATCGAAATAGGTGCGGACCTGATAGCCTTCCGCTTCAAAGAAAATCTTCAATGAGGTGACAATGTTCTCGTCGTCATCCACTAGCGCTAAGGTTGGCATATCCCGCTCCTACTTTAATACCCATCTATACAAACACGGTTCGCCAAAAGCTGGAAGCCCCGTCATTTTTCATTACAAACCAGCAATGTG
>CALLCD010000206.1 GCA_938049795.1 uncultured Hyphomonadaceae bacterium
AGAACTCATGAGCGATTACACATCCGATTTCCTGCGCACGCTAGACGCTCGCGGTTACCTAAAGCAAGTCACCCATACCGAAGAACTCGACACCTATTGCAAAACGGGTGTGCCGGTTTGCTATTATGGGTGCGATGCAACCGCCAGCAGCCTCCATGTCGGCTCGCTCGTCGGCATCATGACCTTGCGCCATTTCCAGCGTGCGGGCGGCAAACCGATTGTCCTGATCGGCGGCGGCACCACAAAGGTTGGCGATCCGACGGACAAGGAAAAATCACGCCCGATCCTGACCGAAGCCGAGATCGAGAAAAACGCCGCTGGCATCCGCAAAGCCTTCGAACCGTTCCTGACATTCGGCGACGGCCCAACCGATGCCGTCATGGTCAACAATGATGACTGGCTCGCGGGCATCCACTATATCGACTTCCTCCGCGAGATCGGCAAATTCTTCTCGATCAACACAATGGTCAAACAGGACACCGTTGCGCGCCGTCTCAAGAACGAGCAGCCCTATACATTTCTCGAGTTCAATTACACGCTCCTGCAAGCCTATGATTTTCTCGAATTGTCCCGCACCCGCAATTGCTTCTTACAGGTCGGCGGCTCGGACCAATGGGGCAATATCGTCGCTGGCATCGACCTCGTCCACAAAGCCGATGGCGGCGACGCGTTCGGGCTAACCTGGCCGCTGATCACCACAGCGTCGGGCGGCAAAATGGGAAAGACGGCCGAAGGCGCGGTGTGGCTGAACGCCGACATGAAAACGCCCTACGAATACTGGCAATTCTGGCGCAACACCGAAGACGCCGATGTCGGCCGCTTCCTGAAACTCTTCACCGACGTGCCGCTTACAGACATTGCCACGCTCGAAGCCCTTGAAGGCGCAGACATAAACCAAGCCAAAATCGCCCTCGCCAATGCCGCCACCAGCCTGCTGCACGGCGAAGAGGCCGCCCGCGCTTCCGAACAGGCCGCAGCCGCCGTATTCGCAAATGGTGGACATGCCGAAGCCTTGCCAACCGTTGATGTGCCCAGCGCAGACCTTGAAGCGGGCATGCTCGTCGCCGCGGCCTTCAGCGCCGCAGGCCTGACCAAATCAAACGGCGACGCACGGCGCATGATCAAACAGGGCGCAGCCAAAGTAAACGATGTTACCGTAAGCGATCAGAACGCAACCATCACGCTCGCCGACGCCACCGCAGACGGCGCGGTCAAACTCTCCGCTGGCAAAAAACGCCACGCGCTTATTCGTCCGGTCTAGGCTCAGACGGTTCAATCGGGGGCAGGTCTTCTGTCTCCGGCGATTCGAAAATACGCCGCAGCACGCCGGGCGTAATCGCCGAGAGCGGATTGACCGACACCTGCGCCCGCTCGAGCGTCCCCTCGACCCCATAGCGCAATGAGAACACGCCCTCACCATCGCGACTGACAAACAAATCCCCGATCAGCGGCAAACCGCCCAGCGCGGAATTGACCCCGAAGCTTGGCACCAGAACGCCATCAATATCGAGATCCCCCTCGGACGGATTGATCCAGCCCTTCGCCGTCATGCCCAGAGCCGGACCCGACGCCCGCGCGCCGACAATCATATAGCGCCCATCCTTGATGCTCAGCGGCACCTCGATGTTCGAAAACAGGATGCCGTCCCCCGTCAGCGTATCAGACAGTCCCCGCAGCGACGCAATCGACAGGATCTGCGTAATCACAGGCGCCTCGACCAGACGGCCATCCGTGATCACAACGCGCACTTGTGTTGGCAAGTCATCGCTCCCCACAGTTCCTGTCACCTGCAACTCGCCACCGCGAATAAGCTCGCGGTCAAACAACAGGTTCGGCAAAAACGCTGCATCCTCGCTCGTCACCAGAAACGCCGGATCGCCAAGCCCGCTGGCATCATACGCCGCACTTAGTGCGCTGCCATTGTCGAGCTTGCCTTGCACGTCCACCGTTTGCAGCCCATCCTCGGTCGCCGACAATGCAAAGCGCGCATCCGATAAATCAATGTCTCGCCCCAGAACAAGCTTCGAAATATCCGCCTTAAGGGAGATATCGCCAAAATCCGCCTTGGCCGTGTCCGTTCCGCTACCGATCTGGGTGAAGTTTGGCACCAATTGCGACAAGTCCAGCAAATCCCCCTCGACATCAAAGCTGAGCCCGCCAGTCTCGGACCTGATCGCAGTTCCGCCGAGATCAAACCTATCTGCCAGCCGCGCGCGGTCTATATCAGCCCCGATCAGCTTACCATCTTCGGCCAGACTGATCGCCCCCTCAAGCGATGCCTCCGGCGCACTAAACACCACCCGCGCTGACAAAGCCGCTCCCTCCGAGCGCTCATAGGCCACATTCGCAATCGCCGCCTCCCCCGCCGGTTTGATCCAGCCCAGTTCGGCCACATCCAGCCTTGCCTCCTGAAAATCCAGATCAATCGCGGCGGTCTGCAACGCCGTCCCGCGCAAAGTGCCCTCAATGTCCATCGGCACACTGCCCGTCATATAAGCGCGCCCCGACACACCAAGATGATTGAGCAGGTCCGGCGTTAAAACACTAGACGCCGTAACCACGGCCGGCGGGGCATCAGGACCAAAGGGAAGCGTCCAGTCATAGCTCACCGACGAACTTTGCAAAATACCATCCCCGAATATGCGCATTCCAGTCTGGTCGAACTCGACTTGCGCCGCACTCCCGGTCAGGGCCAGCCCGGCAAACACATTCTCCAACCCGCCCTCGCTAAGCTGCGCTTCTCCTTGGTAACGGATCGACGACAGAGGCGCATCCGGAATGGCGGGGCGTCGAAGTTCAAGTTGCAGATCGGCGTCCCCTAAAACACTCGCAGGATTGAAACCACTGCGCGCCTGGAGCTGCAAACGGCTGTCACTGATCATCTGCACCAGATTGGTCGCGGGCCCTGTCCCTTCCACCATGAGGATCATATCCGCCCCCGCCGGCGCGAGCTGTGGATAGGCGACGCTACCCCGACTGATTTGCCATTCGCCGAGCCGTCCACCCGCAAATTCGATCGTCGCTGAATTGCCAGTCATCCGACCCGAAATCGCAGCGCCAGAAACCGTCGGAACATCTCGCAATGGTTTGACGCTGATCGTCTCACCCGTAAACGTGGCCTCGAGCGCTTCGTCTGCAAGATGACCTTCCGCTGCACTATCACGCGATATGTCGAGCGTGAGATTAGCCCCCGTAATCGTGCCGACCTGAACATTACGGCTGACAAATCCACGTGCACCTTTGGCTTGGCGCGTGGGCCAGAACCGCAGGAGATCCTCAACCGACAATCCACCTGTCATAGCGGCGGTCACGGTCGCCTCAACGGGCAACTCACCATCGGTTCTGTCCGCCGTCGCCTTGATTTGTCCGGCGGCGCTGATATCGGCAACATGTTCCTGACCGGCAAACCGGAACGCAAACCGATCAAGATCCAGCATCCGGTCCGCCAGCGAGGCGCGCCCCTTGGCCTCGACCGATTGCAGTGGCCACGGCGTGTCAAAAAAGGATGTCAGATCAACAACCAACCCGTCGCTAGCAAAAGAAAAACTCCGCGCACCGTCTCCATTCACCACGTCCTCAATCGCTATCGTCATCGGCCCGCTCACCCAGGTCGAGGCAAGCTCCCCAATCTCGATTGTGATCCGGTCTTCACCGAGCGTATAATTGCCCCCGAGCGACAAGGCCGAAACATCGAACGGCGCACCGAACTCTTCCACCCGTCCCGCGCCGGCCCTCAAGCCAAATTGCAAATCCTCAAGGCCCCGCGCCTCAGAGACCCGAAAGGCGAGACTTGCATCACTGGCAAACCCCTCCAGCACGCCATCATAAGCCGGGATCATGTCGAAAACAGATTCCAGCGACCAATCCAGAAACCCGATCTCCGCAGTAAGCTGGGAATAGTCCGGCGGCGCAGCCAGCGCGATTGTGAACCGTCCGGGCGCATCGGCAACAGAGGTGTTATGTCCCCCTGCCAATATCTCGATCCCATCTGCGCCGCGCCGAAGATCGCCATACGCTTGGGTCAACCTCGCAATCTCGGTCCCGCCCTCACGCTCGACAACCAGATCGAAATCCGAAAATACGATGGTCTGTAGCGCCAAACCGCCGGCATCCTCACGCAAGGTCGCGAGCACATCGGTCAATCCCGTCTCGGCAAGGCTCAACCAGTCAGTCCGCTCCTCTTCACTACGCGCCCGTGGCTCCGCAGCACCAATGGGATCGCCTGCAACCGTCCAGTGTCCATCCTCAACCCGCGCCATAATCCAGCCACGCTCCAGGACCAGCCCGATAGGTTCGACTTGCCCCCGCAAGAGCGCTGCGACATCGACCAATATCTCGACATTTTCCGCATTGGCAGCCAATTCACCTTCGGCATCGAACACATCGAGATTGGTCGCGACCACAATCGCGCGGCGTTCTGATGACAACCATTGAAGCGAGATGTCTCCCAAGGCGACTCTGCGGCCGTCCCGCACATTCGAGATCGCCTCCTCAATATCCGATTTTGCAAAGCCGAGGCTCATCGGCCCCGAAGACAGCCGCATCGCCAGACCGACGCCCGCAAGAAGGATAAGAATGATGATCGCTCCCAGCGCTTCGACAAAAATAATGCGTGCTGTCTGGCGAACCAAGCGGAATCCTCCTTAACTGGCGCGATGAAAGGCGTCTATTCCAGATGTAGGCCGCCGCCCGAAGAACCGCCATAGGAAAAACCACATGACATCTCCACTATCTATCGGCCAAAAGGCACCGGATTTCGATTTAGCCGCGACCAATCCATCAAAACCCGATGTCAGCGGGCGCGTAAAACGCGATGACTTCGCCGGACAATACCTCATCTTGTACTTCTACCCCAGAGACAACACCCCCGGCTGCACAACCCAAGCCCTCGCCTTTACCCAGCACAGAGAGGCCTTCGCGGCCGAAAATGCGGCCATTCTGGGTATCTCCGCCGACTCACTCGCCTCTCACGAGAAATTTGCGGACAAAAAGAATTTGGGCATCCCGCTTGGAGCCGATGACTCACTAGAAGTTTGCAAAGCCTATAACGTCTGGGTTGAGAAAAAGATGTATGGCAAAACCTTTATGGGAATACAGAGAACCACATTCCTTATCTCCCCGCAGCAGAAGATCCTCCATGTCTGGAATAAAGTTAAGGTAAAAGAACACGTTACTGATGTTTTATCGGTTTTGGCGCGTGCAAAAGGAGATCGTTAACCCTTTCTCTTTATTAAATTGGCGTATGGAATCCATCGCGCAATCACACTTTTGTCAGAATTCCTGCCAACAGGTGAAAAATATTTCTTCCATATGTCATTCCACCCTTCAAATCCCGCTATTGTTGGGCTATTGTGCGGAAGGGAGTGCGCTTCGGGCTTAAACCTGACAGCGCTTACGGGTCTGTTCGTAATAGTTGGTGAGTGAAAAAATGGCAAAACTGCAAGACAAAGCAACGACTCTTGTTGAGCGCATTTTTCCCGAACGACAGATTTACCATCGCAGCGGCGGCACAGTTAACTATATATCCATTTCGCCCTTGCAACAATCCATTATGGCCATCGGAGGTGGAGCCGTCGCCTTGTGGTGCATTTTCGCAACAGCCGCTTTCATGCTCGGCTCGCCCGGCGGCGTCATGAATTCAGATCTGGCGCAAGAGAACGCCAAACTCGAGCGCTGGTTCAAAGAAGCCGTCGCAAAAGAGGAATTGTCAAAATCCCTCCTGTTGGATCGCGCCGAAGCTTTTGCGCTTGCGACAGATGAATTGGAAGCACGCCATGAGCGTCTCAAACTTGTGCTTGAAGCTCTGGCTGGTAGCGAGGAGTTAGAAATCTCAGCTCTGCGGGGCAATGGCGCTGAAATGTTGATCGAAGCGTCAATCGACAATTCCGACCCCCGCCAAGCTCGTGAACACATCATAGAGGCGGCGGGAATCGAAGTTGTCGGCGTTCGGGCCAAGATTAGCCGTCTCGAAGCCGAGCAGAACCAGTTCCTGAATGCGGCAGAAAACCTTGCCGTTGCCCGTGCAGAAAAAGCGCGCGGCATATTGCAGTTAACCGGCGTTGGCGTAAACCGGATCGTGGACACAGGATCAGCCGTTGGCGGACCGCTGGTCGATATGTTGGCGCTCAGCGCTGGCGAGGCCACGACACCGTCCGACCGCGCCTTCTCCGAACGGGTCATACAAGTCGGTGCGCGGCTTGAAGAAGCCCGCCATTTCGAAAGCCTCGTTGACAGCATGCCGCTTGCATATCCGTCATCGGTCCCTTTGCGGATCACATCAAATTACGGTTTTCGCGCAGACCCCTTCTCCCGCAGATCAGCCTGGCATGGCGGTATTGATATGGGTGCAGGCGCTTATAGTCGCCGTGTTCCGATCACCGCAGCCGGTCCCGGAACGGTCGCATTTGCTGGCCGCAAGAGCGGATATGGGCGCGTTGTCTATATTGATCATGGCAATGGGTTTCAGTCGCGTTATGGACATTTGGCCTCGATCAGTGTCAGTAATGGAGATGTCGTTGCCATTGGTGACACATTAGGAATAATGGGCAGTTCCGGTCGTTCAACGGGGCGCCACCTCCATTTCGAGGTATTGTTTCAGAACAAAGCTTATGAACCGAGTAAATTTTTGAAGGCAGGTCAATATGTTCACTAAGACAAAAGGGTCCGATCCGGCAGCAGCCACCAGCACACCGGCACAAAGCGCGGTACGTTCGGCAGCAAGCAAACCGATGGCCCGATCTGCCCCCTCAATTATCTCCGCAGACATGACCATTCGGGGCTCCATCCAATCGGCCGGCGAAATGCAAATCGACGGTAACATTGAAGGCGATGTGACCGCATCATCCCTGACCATCGGACAGACTGGGGCGATCACTGGCGAGGTCCGCGCAGAATCAGTTGTTGTTCGCGGCAAGGTCATTGGCTCAATCCGCGCCCGCAAAGTCGAGCTTGAAACTGGCTCACGCGTCGAAGGCGACATCTTGCACGCCTCTTTGTCTATCCAGTCAAACGCCGTGTTCGAAGGTCAGGTCAAACATGCAGACGATCCCTTGAAATCGTCAACATTACCGACACCGGGCGCAGAGACGTCCTCCGCTTCGTCATCTTCAAAAGGCATGGAGACCGTCGCATCCTCGAAAGCGGCAGAAGCGCCCGCTGACAGGCCCGCAACAACGGTGCCAGTCAAAACTGGATTTGGGCCCGCCTCGTCCAACTAGCTGGTTTTAGCCTGTTCCAAATGGCGAAACATTCCGGCGAACGACCCCGCATGTCGCAACGAAAAGCCGTACGCGAAATTGTGCAAGCCGGTTTTGGGGTCGACCTCTTTATGAAGCGGTGCTGGACGCCCAACTGAAAATCATGGCTCTGATGCGACAGGCTCAGTTTTTGCGTCATTCCTCACCCGCGCCAATTGCGTGCGACAGCGACGCGCTGAGAAACAGGTCAATATCGCCATCCAGCACCCCGCTCGTATCTGACGTTTCCACTTCAGTGCGCAGATCTTTGACGAGCTGATACGGCTGCAAAACATAAGAGCGGATCTGATGCCCCCAGCCAATTTCGGTCTTCGCGTCATGGGTTTCCTGCTGCGCTGCCATCCGTTTTTGCAGCTCGGCCTCGTACAGCCGTGAGCGGAGCATGTCCCACGCCGTTGCGCGGTTCTGGTGCTGCGAGCGGCCGTTCTGACACGCCACAATAATCCCTGTCGGTTCATGGGTCAGCCGCACCGCACTGTCAGTCTTATTGACGTGCTGCCCGCCTGCGCCCGATGCACGATAAGTGTCTGTACGGACATCGGACGGGTTGATGTCAATATCAATCGTGTCGTCAACAACCGGATAGACCCAGATGCTCGCAAAGCTCGTATGCCGCCGCGCATTTGAGTCAAACGGCGAAATCCGCACCAGCCGATGGACACCGCTTTCCGATTTCAGCCAGCCAAACGCATTCTCACCCTTCAGCAGGAGCGTTGCAGATTTGATCCCCGCTTCGTCGCCATCATGCGCGTCGATCTCTTCAACCTTGAACCCCCGCGCCTCGGCCCAGCGCACATACATCCGTCGCAACATGCCCGCCCAGTCCTGACTTTCCGTCCCCCCTGCCCCCGCATTGATCTGGACATAAGTGTCGTTACTATCCGCCTCGCCCGAAAGGAGTGCTTCCAGCTCGGCCCGCGCCGCGCGCGCAGCCGCTTTGACAAGCCCGGCCTGAACATCCTCGAGCAGCGCTGTGTCGCCTTCCGCCTCAGCCATCTCGATCAGTTCGGCGCTATCGGAGGCTTCCGTTTCGAGCGCCTCGATCACCGAGATACCATTGGCCAGCCGCGTGCGTTCGCGCATCATGGCTTGGGCTTTGGCTGCATCATTCCAGAAATCAGCCTGCTCGCTCAGCGCGTTCAGCTCAGCGAGGCGTTTTGTAGCAACGTCCCAGTCAAAGACGCCTCCGAAGCAAAGCGGCCGATTGGCGAATCTGGCTCAGAAGGTCTTGAATGTCCTGCGACATGTCTACTCCAAAATTAGCAAAGAGGCCCGACTTAGTGGCGCGATTGTCGCGCGCGGTCAACCAGCCAGCCCGCGCTAGAGTGGGTTGTCTTCTTGCTGAGTCTCCCTCGCCTCCCTCATCCTGAGCGAAGTCGAAGGATGTCTCGCTCGTTTGATCGAACCTCTACAACCCGCCTCGTGGTTCGACTTCGCTCACCATGAGGCTTCGAGGGATTCGTCTAATATGGAACCAAGTCTAGAACTCGCCTTCATCATTCTCGAGCCCTTCGGCGACTTCCGGCGGCGTTGCTTCGGTCGTCACCGGATTGCCATCCTCGTCAAGCTCGGGGGCGGCGTCTTCGTCGGGCGCTGTCATTGGGGGCGGCGGCGTGATGCCAAACAGGCTACCGCCGGAGAACAATGATCCCTGCTCATCGGCAAATGTCACCCCAGGCTCTGTGCCAGGCCGAAACGCTTCGGTGATGGTGCGCCGTGTCTCTGGCCCGGGCAGTTCGCCCGTGTCCGCATCAATCTCGACCAGCCGCACACCCGGCGGAATCCGGAATGGCAGCGCAGGCTCCCCCTCCAAGGCTGCCGTCATGAACTCGGTAAAGATTGGCGCCGCGACCGACCCGCCCGCCTCGCCATTGCCCAGCGTGCGCGGTTCGTCAAAGCCGACCCAGACCCCCACAACCAGATTTGGCGAGAAACCCATAAACAGCGCATCAAAATAGTCATTCGTCGTGCCCGTCTTACCTGCGAGCGGCTTACCAACCCGCGCCGCGCGCCGTCCGGTGCCGCGTTGAACAACGCCTTCAAGCATGTGCACGGTCTGAAACGCGGTGACCGGATCAAGCACTTGCGCACGATTGTCCGGCAGAACGGGCGGCAGCTGATCGCTCCATTCTTGCTGCGTACAACCGTCACAAGCACGCTGATCATGCCGGTAAAGCGTCTTGCCATGGCGGTCCTGAACGCGGTCAAGCAGCGTCGGGTTCACTTCGCGTCCGCCATTGACGAACGCGGCATATCCCTTGGCCAGATCCAGCACGGTCGTCTCGCCCGCGCCGAGCGACATGGCGATAAATGGATTGAGATGTTCGTAAACGCCCATCCGTTCGGCAAGCTCGGTGACCGGCTCCATGCCGATGTCCTGCGCCATGCGTACTGTCATCAGATTCCGCGACTGTTCCAGCCCGACGCGCATCGTCGTCATCCCGTAAAACCGGCCCTCGGCATAGTTGCCGGGTGCCCAGAAATCATCCGCCTCAATGTCGAAATCTACGAAAGGCGCGTCCAAAATTTGCGAAGCCGGCGTGTAGCCCTGCTCAAGCGCTGCGGCATAGACAAAGGGCTTGAAACTTGAACCCGGCTGCCGGTTTGCTTGCGTGACGCGATTGAACTGGCTCTTCCAGAAAGAATACCCGCCGCCCATCGCCAGAACACGGCCCGTATGCGGATCGAGCGCGATCAAAGCGCCATCGACCAGCGGCACTTGCCGAAGCGTGGCGTCCCCTTGTGGCAGCGGCAGAGCAGCCGGTTCCGGCGCAGTCTCATTGCCTGACTCGCTCGCCCCTTCCGAAAGCGTCGGCGCGCCCGCCTCTTCCCCACGCAAGCTCTGACGGAAAAACTCGGCCAGCACCACATCGCCCGGCCGCAACCCGCGCGCGCCATCGGCGTTTGTATAAGTATCAAAAGCCCAAGCCACGTCTTCCGGCGCAACATCAATCTCGGCGCCATCCTTAAGCAAAAGCCGCGCACGCGTCTCCGAAGCGGCCAAAACCAGCCCCGCCTCCCACGAACCTGACCCGCCCGGCATATCAAGATCACCAAGCGCGTTAAGCGCCGCATTGCCCGTCTCTGTCAGCCGCGCAAATGGGCCGCGATACTCATGGCGGCGATCATACGCCTCAAGCCCGTTTTGCAGGGCTTCCTGCGCGGCCAATTGCAGCCGCGTATCAATGGTCGAGCGGATCGACAGCCCGCCCTGATAGAGCGCATCCTCACCATAATCGGCGACCAGATCCCGCCGCAACTCCTCGACAAAATAAGCCGCCGCCGCAACTTCCGCGCCGCGCAGCCGGTTGACCGTCTCGAGCGGCAGAGCATCCGCAGCATCCGCCTCTTCTTGAGTGGCATACCCGTCCTCAACCATCCGGCGCAGCACATAACCGCGCCGCTGAACCAGACGTTCAGGCCGGCTATACGGGTTTACCTTCCCCGGCGCTTTGGCGAGCGAGGCGAGCGTTGCCGCTTCGGCCAGATTCAGTTCCGGCAGGGATTTGCCAAAATAAGTCAGCGCCGCCGACCCGACCCCGTAGGAGCGCCCACCAAGATAAATCTCGTTGAGATAGAGCTCCATGATCTCTTCTTTGGTGAACGCCCTTTCCATCCGGCGCGCAATCACCGCTTCCTTGATCTTCCGGACCAGATTCTGGTCACGCGTCAGCAGCATATTCTTGGCGACCTGCTGGGTCACCGTCGAGCCGCCCTGTAGGCCGCCCGAGCCCGAAAGCTTGTTTTTCAGCGTGTTGATCGCCGCACGCAATATACCGCGATAGTCGAGCCCGCCATGCTCGAAAAACCGCTTATCTTCCGCCGCAACAAAGGCATAAACCACATGTGTCGGGATTGACTCATAGGGCACGAAAACCCGCTTTTCCTGCGCAAATTCCGCGATCAGCGCGCCATCGCCCGCATGAACCCGCGAGGTAATGGGCGGCTCATATTCGGCCAATATCTCAACCGCAGGCAAATCCCGCGACAAGGCGCTGACATAAAGCACAATCGCCAGCAGTCCGACCACAGCGAGAATAAAACCCAGAATGACCAGGCGACGGAAATTCGTCCAATTCAGTATGCGGCGGGCAGGTTTGACCTCAATCTCGGACATATGATCTCACTCAGCTTTCTCGGAACGCAATTTTGCTATCCCACAATGACAATGCTTTTCGACCAGACTAAGGCGCGTTGACGACAGACAAAAGGCTGAACATCAGTTTTGCGCCATCAGAACGGCCTGTTGTTCGAAATAGACATCAATCGCATTGGCCACCGCAGACATCGCTTTGCGCTGTCCTTCCGCCGATGACAGCCGTCTGGCGTCGGTGCGATTGGTCAGAAACCCCATTTCCAGCAAAACGGCCGGAACATCGGGCGCAAGCAGCACAAAGAAATTCTCGTTCCGGTGCGTGTTTCGCAAAATCGGCCCCGCCCGCTCAAGCTCGGGGATGAGCAGGCTGGCAAATTTCTCCGAGTTCGATTGTGTCTCGCGCTTGAGGAAATCGCCAAGAATGCTGGCCACTTCGTCCGGCGTTTCGCCCGTCTCGAAGGGCAATTCCCAGTTCTGCCCGCGTGCTGTCCGATCCACACGCGCCTGCCCCTTGGCCGAGAGTGTATACACCCCCGCTCCATGCACTTCCGGCGTGCCCGCAGCATCCGCGTGGAGCGATATGAACAAGTCCGCCTCCCAGTCACGGGCAAGCTTTACCCGATCTTCAAGCTCGATAAATGTATCATCCGAACGGGTCAGCCGGACATCATAAAGCGGGTTTGCCGCCAGCATCGCCTCAAGCTTCTGCGCCGCTTCGAGCACAATCGTCCGCTCGACCGCGCCGTGATGGCTGGTGCCGGGATCTGCGCCGCCATGACCAGGATCAATCACCACAACATAGCGCCGTCCGCCTGCTTCAACGCGGCGTGGCGAATCAGCTGACGCCAGTCGGCGCTCTGATCTCAAGCTTTCGAGCCGTCTTGTGTCGCGTTTGGCCGCCCGCAAATATCGGACGTTCGACACGGAAACGAGGTCAATCACCAGCCGATGGCTCGCCCGACGCCCATATGGAGGAAGGTCAGACGCGCGCGAAATCATCATTGGGCCATCAAGCCAGAACACCAATTGGCCATCAATCCACTCAAGATTGCGGATCCCTGCGCGCGGGCTGAAATTAATCGCTGCGCCCGTCCACGGCTTGTTTCCGACATCGACAATCAGCGCCGCCCCACTGTCATTGTTGAGAAACTCGTCATGATTGATCTCTGTATCGGCGGAAATAACGATTCGCGTATTGATTCCATCGCCCTGCACTGCGACTGCATGAACATCCGCATATGCCGAAAAACACAGCAAAAACAAACCAAAAAGACTTACTAATCCACGTAGAACTCGTAACAAACCGCTCGTTCTCCTAACAAAGACCTATTCCTTGGCCCCAGTGTTGCACAAAGTGTGTTAACTCCAGCTTTACTGGGCGATTACGAAATAATGTCTAATCGTTCACATATTGGTCCTTCCCAAACTGGATAAATTTGGGCAAACATAAAAGCTGAGGCCGAATTGCGGCTTCAGGGAAGATTTACCGGCAGTGCTGGATCGAGCGCCGTGAGCGCCACACGCATTGTTCGGGAAGAAAGACATTATGAGAACCGGAACCGGCATCGTTGCAAATCCTACCGTCGCATCCCAGCGCGAACGGATAGCGGTATGTGCTCGGTCCTTGAGAACAGAACACAAAACCCTGCGGCCAGATATATTTTGCGCACACAGCGCGCCGGCGGGGTACATAGAAAAGGTTACCCTTGATGAGCAAACTTATGCTGATCGACGCGGTCCACCCGGAAGAAACCCGGGTGGCACTCGTCGCAGATGGACGTGTCGATGATTTTGATTTCGAAGCGGCCGGCAAACGCCAATTACGCGGCA
>CALLCD010000207.1 GCA_938049795.1 uncultured Hyphomonadaceae bacterium
CCGCTCCGGCGGCGACCGATTAGGGCCGGTCTTCATTCTCGAAGAAGACACCGCCAACGCCGCCGAACGCATCACCACCGCCCCCTCCGGCCGGATCGGGCGCGGCGTGCTCGAAGACGAAACCCGCATCACCCTCAACACCGGCCAGGGCATCACCGTCGCCCCCAAAGACACGCTCGTCGTCGAACAGCTTGAGTTCCGCCGGCTCGACTGGAACATTGAGGGCGATGTCCTCAGCTTCCGTCCGCGCGGCGATGATGAGCGCGAACTGACCATTCTCGAACTGGTCAGCGAAGCACGCGGGCAGGGCCTCGGCGTGGTCGCCCCGCACATCGCCGCCACCACCGCCCATGCCCAGCTTGGCCGCTCGCTCTTGCTTTTGCTGCTTCCGCTCATCGCGCTGCCTATGGGCCTTGGCTATGGCCGCTCCTTCCAGTCCACCGGAATTGCCGTCGGCATCGTTTTCCTTCTGGTCGCACAAAAATCCCTCGAAGCGGGCCAGTCGCTCGCCAATGCGCAATCCATCGCGCCCTGGATGGGCACATGGCCCGTCTTCGGCATCATCGCCGTGATCGGCCTCGGCCTGTTCCTGCGCAGCGCCCTCTTTGTCGCCACACCGCCGCTCATGCTGCTCTCGTTCGATCTCGGCTCGGTGGCCAGACGCTTCGGTCGCACCGCTATGCGCCTTATGATGGGGCCACGTAATCCGCAATGAACCGTCTGATCTGGTATCTCTCCAAACTCTTCATCTCGATCTGGCTCGTCGCAGCCTTCGGTCTGGTCGTGCTCACCGGACTGCTCGATTCGCTCGCCAATGCGTCGGAAATTTCCGCCAGCGAAGAGGGCGGCGCCTTCTATTATATGTGGCTGCGCGCCCCGATCATTTTCGATCAGGTCTTCCCCTTCACGCTCATGCTCGCGCTTCTATTGACCTTTGTCGCGCTCATCCGCCGCAACGAACTGGTCGCCTTGCAAGGCGTTGGCCTGTCCATCTTCGCCCAGGTCCGCGCGCTGGCGCCTGTCGTCTTGGCGGTGTCCTGTCTCGCCGTCATGATCATCAATGCCCGCGTGCCGCCCTCGGTCCAGGCGCTCAATGATTGGGGCATAGGCGAATATCAGGGCGGCAATGTCTCCGGCGAAGATCCGCTCTGGCTCAATGATGGCGGCATGTTCGTCCGCATGAAGGGCCGCGAAAACCTCACCACGCTGACCGATCTCACCTTCTTCCAGCGCAATGACGAAGCCCAGGTCACCGGCGTCATCTGGGCCAAACGCGCCGTCTACACCGGCAATGGCTGGGCGCTGTCCGGCCTCTCCTCCGTCGCCGTTGATCGCGTCGAGCCTGCGCCTGCGCCTTTCGACTATTGGACCACCGACCAGACCCCGCTCGTTATCGACAAACTCGCCGCCGATCCGCGCAATCTATCCTTGCGAGACTTACGCGCCTTTGCCTCTTTCCGTGGCTCGGGGAGCCGGCCCTCGGTCGCCTATCGCGTCTGGTTCCTCAAACGGCTCACCCTGCCGGTCACAGCCCTTGCGCTCCTGCTCGTCGCCGCCCCGATCATGCAGCGCCTTGGCCGCCGCGACACCGGCACCGTCGCCCTCATCATCGGCATCGGCCTGACCTTCCTGTTCATGATCTTTGACGGCATTATGGTCACAATGGGCACCGCCGGCGCATTCCCCGCCTGGCCAGCCGCTTTAGGCATCACCGTCTTCTATGCCGGGCTTGGCCTTTATCTCTGGCTCAATCAGGAAATGCTCAGATGACGTGGCGGTTCGGCATGATCTCGAACCCGCGCAGCCATTCTGTCTCCAGACGCGGCTCCGTCCTCGCCGCCGCCGCCGCGCGCGAACCGGACGCCGCCTTCCATTCGCTCGACATTTTCGAAAACCTGCCGCGCGTCTTAGGCCGGTTCGCAGATGATGGCGTCAACGCGCTTCTCATCGAGGGCGGAGACGGCACCGCGATGGCCGTCCTGACCGAAATCCTGAGCGACCGCTGTCCGCTCCCGCCGGACACCCCCATCGCGCTTCTGCCCGGTGGCATGACCAATCTCGCGGCCAAAGTCATGGGCGTGCGCAATGCAGGCAAGGGCGGTATCCGCACCCTGCTCGCCGATCTGCGCGCTGGCAATCTCGCCGCCCACACCGAACACATTCCGCTGCTAGAGATCAGCCTCGCCAAAGACACCGACCCGATTTTCGGCTTCTTCCTCTCCACCGGCGCGCTGCCCAACGGCATCCGCTATTGCCGCCGCGAGCTCCATTCCAAAGGTGCCAGTGGTTCCATCGCTGTCGGCCTCACTCTCGCAAGGCTCATCTTCGGCCCGCGCGGGGCAGACGGCAACGAGGTTATGCGCCCCTCCGACATGGCCTTTGAAAGCAATGTCTTCCACGCCGCCGGCTCGCATCTCTTCACCCTCGCCACCACATTGCCCCGCTTCAATCTCGGCATCGACCCGTTCTGGGGGACCGAAGACCGCCCCCTACGCTTCACCCACGCCACATGGCCCGCCAATGGCCTTATCCGCGCCATGTATGGCATCCTCGCCAAATCCGGCCCCAAAGCCATGCGCAAACGCGGCATGGAAAGCTTCAACATCGACGAGGCCCTACTCGGCTATACTGGCGACCTCGTCCTCGACGGCGAATTTCTCAGCCTGCCGCCCTCCGGCAAAATCAAAATCTCCACCACCCAGCCCGCCGTGTTCATCCGATGACCCAGCCCGCGCCCCCGTCCACGTACCGCCTCGCCCGCGTCCGCAAAGTCATCGCCGCCGAACAGGCCGCCACCCCGCCGCCCCGCGCGCAAGACATGGCCGACGCCATCCGCGCCAAACACGGCGACACCGTTCAAGCCTTCGTCTTCTACGGCTCCGGCCTGCGCGAAGCCGACAATATCGAAAAAATGCTCGACTATTACGTCCTGACCAAATCCTACAAAGACATCCACGGACGCGGCCCCAAAGCCTTCGCGAGCTTCGCCCTGCCGCCGAGCGTGCACTATCTCGAAGCCGCCGACCGCGACCATCAGCCGATGAACTCGAAATACTCCATCGTCTCGCTGCCCGCCTTCACCCGCCGCGTCTCCGGCGGTGCACGCGAACCGATGATCTGGGCGCGCTTCTCCCAGCCTTGCCTCATCATGTCCTGCCAGAGCGAAGACATCCGCGCACGGTTGATCACCGGCCTCGCCCAAGCCGTCCTCCATTTCGCAGATCAGGCCAGCCCGCTCATGTCCGGCAAAATGACCCCGCACGCCTTCTGGGCCCGCGCCCTGTCCGAAAGCTACCGCACCGAACTGCGCGCCGAACGCCCCCTCGAACGCGCCACCGAAATCGTAGACCGCTATGCCGACCGCTACACCGCACTGGCCGAAGCCCTGTTCGGAGACGTTGACGAGCACGGCCGCATCCATATCTCCCATCCCTCAAAGCTCGCCCGTGGACGCGCCCGCTGGCGCTGGGCCACCCGCCGATGGGTCGGCAAACCCGCCACCGCCCTCCGCGTCCTAAAAGCCGCCTTCACCTTCGACGGCGGCCTCGACTACGTCCTCCACAAACTCAAATCCCATTCCGATGTCTCCATAGAAATAACCCCAAGCCAACGCCGCCACCCCATCCTCTGGTCCCCGGTCCTCGCCTACAAACTCTGGCGCAGAGGAGCGTTTCGATAGGGTTAGTTTAAGCTGGAACCAGATTTGGTGGAGTAAGAAACTCGAGTAAACGGAGTGCAGCCTCAAAGGTAGGGCACTTGGCCAACACATCTATACATGCCGCCCCTCTTGGCCCACGAGCCTCATATACAAAGTAACCATAGTCGTCGCCCAACCCGTCGACCATTGCTGCATCGAGCGCCTCTATATCTAGTGGTGAGATGCACATATAGTGGTTCTCGGCCAAATTGATTCGGAAGGATGTATCAGACATGACTAAACCTGAAATATTGTGGGATGTTTATGAAACTCCGAAACTGGACGCGGTGGCATTTGGCAAGTATCGCGCTGCCGATGATGCCGGTCGGCCCGGAATCCTTAGGGCTGCGAAGTACAATCGCCGTGGACATAGAGCATCTGCCTCAAACGCTAGAGGGGCTATTAGAGACTATCTAACAAGCCCGTTCCCCAACAAGGGCATATTGGATGCCCATCTGGAGGATTACAAAAAAAGATTAACAGATGATTCACGCTCTGACGAGCAGCATGACAATGACAAAGCAAATCACAGGAACATGAAGAGCTTTCTTAACCACTGGAGCCAAAACCAGTTTGGATCAAAGCTCATCACAGATATTGACGAAGAGCAACCACCACTAATGGTGGGGGGTATGGCGGTTAAGCTTGAACTGGATTGTATCATCCAAAGCACAAGTAAGAGTAATGTCCAAAGAGTTGGAGGTCTGTTTCTCAACACACAAAAAGGAGAGGGATTGGGAACGCGCCCCGAAACTATCGCCAAGCGGGACAAAGCCGGTGAAACTGTTGCCCTGCTAGTACTCAAAGCCATCGAAGAGAGGTTTGCAGGAAACCAGACTGTCTTCCCTAAAGACTGTATTCATTATTATGTTAGCCAGAACAAGCAATGGTTAGCACCCGCCAGTTTCGCGAAGAAGGTCAAAGATGTAGATGCGTGTGGGAAAATTGCTGCCAATCAGTGGATTGGGATCGACCCACCATCCGCTTTTGACCCGTTAAAGGCTAAGTTTCACTCGTAGTCCCCCTAAACCACCCCCACACCCCAAACCTTCCCACCAGACCCCAACCCTCCTATAAGACGGGCAAGGACAATTCCGAGGGGAGGAGACCAATCATGTGGGCTGCAAAAATAGGGGCTGTCGCCTATGCGCTCTGGTCGCTGCTTCATATCGTGCTCGGGCTCACCCGCCTCGCAGATCGCGCCTCCGACGGCACATTGGCCGAAGCCACAGGCCGCCTCGCGCAAGGCCATTGGACGCTGCTATATCTCGGCATATTCGGCCTCATCCTGTCCTGGTTTAACTGGCGCAACAATCCCGCCGCCTATTGGGTCGCCGCCTTCATCATCTCTGCTGAGGACATCGGCTTCCTCCTATTCCCCGTCTGGCAAGGCGGCACAGGCTTTCCGGCTTCGGCCATCGGCCCGGGGCTCTGGATTACCGGCCTGATCTTTACAACCATCGCCTATCTAAACCGGGAAAAACCGAACCACGCGTCAGGCCAGATCTAACTCCACCCCCCCTAAACCGGCCCCACCATCCGCACATCCCGCCCCGAAACCTCCGCCCGCACGCCATAAACCTCCGCCAGCCGGGCCGCCGTCAGCGTCGCTTCCACCGTGCCGTCCGCAACAATCTCGCCATCCTTCATCCAGATCATCCGGTCGGCATATCTCGCCGCCAGCGCAATATCGTGCAACACAACCAGCACCCCGCCGCCCTGGGCCACATAGGTCGCAAACAAATCCATCAGCCGAAACTGATGCCGCGGATCAAGCGCCGCCACTGGCTCATCCGCGACCAATAATGGCGCCTCGCTCGCAAACGCCCGCGCGCAATGGACCCGCGCCAGCTCCCCGCCCGACAGCGTGTC
>CALLCD010000208.1 GCA_938049795.1 uncultured Hyphomonadaceae bacterium
GTCCGCCGCGCTCAGGCCGCGACTGTCCGCCAAATGGGCAACCAGAGGCGCCGCACGACCGGCAAAAATGCGATCAACAAACCGCCCCGCCGCGCCGGTTTTATAATCGGTTTCGCTGATCGCCGTGCGGTAAAGGTATCGCCGGCCATCGGGCTCAGTGGTCAAAGCCCCCTTCTCGACGAGGCGCGCCAGAAGCGTTTTCACCGTCCGGTGGGTCCAGTCCTTCTCACCGGAGAGCTTGGCATGAACATCGGAGGCGGCCAGTCCATCCCCGCGCCACAGCACTTTCATGATCTCGAGCTCGGCCCCACTAATCGTATCGCTCATCGCGGACTCCCTGCACCTGGCGTTAGACTACACGCGTAGTCATGACATAAGACTACACCTGTGGTCAACAGGAGTTTTATGACTCTTTGGCAAGAAAAGGGGGCGCTTTAGTCCAGCACCCGCGAAATCTGCCAACCATGATGGAGAGGCCCCGCGCCTGCCCCAAACCCCGGCGCGGCTTTGATCGCTTCGGTCAGCCAGTCCCGCGCGGCGCGAACCGCCGTCTCCATATCATCGCCATGACCAAGGCGGGTGGCAATCGCGCTCGCCAATGTGCAGCCGGTGCCATGCGTGCTCACCGTGTCGATGCGCGGGGCTTCGATAAAGTGTTCGCTATATTCCGTTTGCAGAACATCGGTCAGGATGTGGCCATCAATATGCCCGCCTTTGACAAGCGCTGCTTTCGCGCCCAGTTCAAGCAAAGCCTCGGCTGCGCGGCGTTGGCCATCAATTGTCTCGACCGCTTTACCGGTCAGAATTTCCGCTTCAGGCGCATTGGGGGTAACGAGCGCCGCGTCGGTGATGAGGAGCGCGCGCAGCGTATCGACCGCACTTTCATCAATCAGGCGCGCACCAGAGGTTGCCACCATCACCGGATCAACAATACGCCGCACATCCAGCGCACGCTCGGCCAAAAGTTCCGCCAACGCCTCGATCAGCACGCGCGAACCAAGCATGCCGGTCTTGATCAGGTCTGCGCCAATATCATTGAGACACGCTTGCGCCTGCGCCAAAACGGCAGGCACCGGCACCGGCCAGACATCATGCACGCCAGTTGTGTCCTGCGCCGTAATCGCCGTGATCGCCGTCATGCCATAACCGCCAAGCGCGGTAACGGTTTTCAGATCCGCTTGCACGCCAGCCCCGCCGGAACTGTCCGAGCCCGCAACAATCAGTATACGGGGGAGTTTCTCCGTCTCAGAGGCCATAACCACCATCGCACGCAAGCACTGCGCCCGTCATCGTTGCGCTGTCCGGCCCCAGCATAAACATGATCATACGGGCAATTTCATCCGGCTCAGCATAGCACCCAAGCGGAACACCCGACCCAAGCGCAGCCCATGCACCCGCTTCAGAGCCATGCTCGGCTTTTAGCGCATCAAAGAAAGCCTGGTCAGAAAACATCGGCGTTTTCACCCCGCCCGGCGCAATGGCGTTGACGCGGATTTTGCGCGGTGCAGCCTCAAGCGCAGCCACTTTGATAAGCTGGCAAAGCCCCACCTTCGATGCACCATAAGCGGCCGTCATCGGTGCTGCCTTGTGCGCCGTGGCAGAACTGACCGCCACAATGGACGCGCCATCACTGGCATGTCCGAGCGCGGTTTGCAGGCTGAGAAACGCGCCGTCGAGATTGGCCGACATAACCTGCCGCCAGTCCTCAAAACTCATATCCGCAATCAGGCCCGCCCACGAAATACCGGCAGCGATCACAGCACCTGCAAGCGGCAAGTCAATTTGAAATGCACTCCATGCAACAGGATCGGCCACATCCAGAACGGACCACGTCGCCGCACTTTTCGAGATACCCGCCACGGTCGCTTTCAAACCATCAGTGTTCTGATCAACTAGAAACAAGTGCTCTGCGCCGCCCGTCTCCAGCGCCAATGCGGCGGCACGGCCAATGCCCGATCCTGCGCCGGTGACCAGATATGCCCCGCTTGTCACTATTACTCAAACCCCCACGGCGCAGGCGGAGCCTCAACCGGCGCGCTTGTGTCAAATGCCACGCGGAAATGCCGGTTCTCGCGGCGCAGCTCATAGGCAAACTCCCCCGCGCTCACCTCGACCGACCAGACATTTGTCACCGATGCAGTCAGCCCCTCGCGCTCGAACAGGGCGATGGAAAAATCATCAACCGGAAAGTTCTGGCGCGTGGCCGTGCCCTCGCCGGGCGTATCACCGCCATATTGGGTGACCGCATCCTCGCTGCCATCTTCGTGACGATGGTCATGTTTCAGGCGCAGTCCGGTGTCCTGTTTGGTGATCACCCATGTCCGCGAACGGTCATCGCCGACATGGAACGGAATGCGGATCTCGCGATCGCTACATTCGCGCACATGCATCACCATATCCTGCTGGGCAAAGTCCGCATCCGCCTCATCCGTGCTGACAAGGCGGCCATTGAAGGCTTGCCCACAAAGCGCGCTGAGCGAGGTAAAAAAGGCATCCTGCGGCGTCGGGCCAGAGGGGCTAGGCGCAGAACAGGCGGCAAGCGCGAAGACGGGAAGGCATAAAGCGATATGTTTCATAACCGAGACTTAGCCCATTATGCGGCCATGGTCATCCCGCCCATAAAATATGCGCCGGAACATTTGCCCCCTCGCCCCAAAAGCAAACCGCCCGATCTCGACAAAAGACCGGGCGGATATGATTTACGCGGGTTAGGCGCTTAGGCCGGGCTAGGCTCGCCCGCGCCGCCAAGTCCACCCTTGGGTTTTGGCTTACGCTTGCCGATCACCGGCACCGCAGAGCCGGGGCCATTGTCTCCGCCATCCGTATCAGGACGATCAATCTGCCCACCCGCTATCAGCGTGTTGATCTCGTCGCCGGTCAGGGTTTCATATTCGAGCAGGCCCTCGGCAATTGCGCTCCACTGATCCCGGAACTCGGTCAGGATATGCATGGCGGTATCCATGCCTTCCTGCACCAGTCCTTTGACTTCGGACTCGATCACTTGCGAGGTTTCCTCGGAAACATGCGCCTGACCCATTTGCTGGCCAAGGAAGGAATTGTTCGGGCTTTCCGAATAATCGACAAAGCCAACCTTCTCCGAATAACCCCATTTGGTGACCATAGCGCGGGCCAGCTTGGTCGCCTGCTGGATGTCGGATGAGGCACCGGCGGTGACGTTTTCCTTGCCGAACTTGACCTCTTCCGCCGCGCGGCCACCCATAAGGATAGCAAGGCGGGAGGTCATCTGGACCTTGGACATGGAGTATTTATCGTCCTCAGGAAGCTGCATCACCATGCCGAGCGCCCGTCCGCGCGGAATAATGGTCGCTTTGTGAACGGGGTCTGCGGCGGGCGTTTTCAGCGCAACAATCGCGTGGCCCGCTTCGTGCCAGGCCGTCAGCGCCTTTTCGTCCTCGGACATCACCATAGAGCGACGCTCTGGCCCCATCAGAACCTTGTCTTTGGCATCCTCGAACTCGACCATAGCCACAGCCCGTTTGCCGCGACGAGCCGCAAGCAGAGCCGCCTCATTGACGAGATTGGCGAGATCCGCACCAGAGAAGCCCGGTGTTCCGCGCGCGATGACTTTCGGATTCACATCCGTTGCCGTCGGCACATTACGCATATGCACAAGCAGGATTTTCTCGCGGCCCATCACATCCGGATTGCCAACCGTGACCTGCCGGTCAAACCGGCCAGGGCGCAGCAAAGCCGGATCGAGCACGTCAGGCCGGTTGGTGGCTGCGATCAGGATAATGCCTTCATTGGTCTCAAACCCGTCCATTTCGACGAGCAACTGGTTGAGCGTCTGTTCGCGCTCATCATTGCCGCCGCCAAGACCTGCCCCGCGCGACCGACCGACCGCGTCAATCTCGTCAATAAAGATGATACATGGCGCGTTCTGCTTGGCTTTTTCAAACATGTCGCGGACACGGCTTGCACCGACGCCAACAAACATCTCGACAAAATCCGAGCCTGAAATCGTAAAGAACGGCACATTCGCCTCACCGGCCACCGCGCGCGCGATCAGCGTTTTACCCGTTCCTGGCGGGCCAACGAGCAGCGCGCCTTTGGGGATCTTACCGCCCAAACGCTGGAATTTTGAGGGGTCTTGCAGAAACTCGACCACTTCTTGCAATTCTTCCTTGGCCTCATCCACGCCCGCAACATCGGCGAACGTGACGCGGCCGTGCTTGTCGGTCAACAATCGGGCACGGGATTTGCCGAAATTCATCGCCCCGCGCCCCCCGCCACCGGCGCTTTGGCGGTATTGCATATAGAGCAAAAAGCCGATCATGCCGAAAAAGAGCAGCATCATGACAAAACCGAAATTGAACCCGCTCGAGGCTGGTTTAACATCGACATCCACACCCTTCTCGGCCAGATAAGCGGCAAACTCGAAATCGGTTTCAAGCACTTTGGCAAAAAACTTGGTGCCATCGCTCGTTTCGCCCACCACACGGTCATTCTCGACAGTGGCTTTGACAATCGAACCATTCGCCGCGCCCTCACGGACCTTCGAATAGCTCCACTCTTCAATATTTTGCGTACTATTGGCTTGCAGCGCCATCATAAAAGCGATCGCAACCGCAACAATGATCGCATAAACTGACAGATTTCGAATATTCATTGTCTATCCTGACATAACCACTTAACGGACCTTGCTTTATATAAGACCCGCTCGCCCGAATACGAGCTTCATGAACACTGTTTAACACGCGAAGACGCAATTTTCATGCCCTAACATGCCTTTTACGCCATCCAGACGCTCGCCGACAAGGCACCTGACCAATATATGCGCGCTTTCGAACATCGGAAATCCAGAACGCGCCAGGGCCGAAACCTCAATTCTGCCCACCTCCCGCATCCAGTCAGAGGCAGATTCTGGACCCATCACGATCTCGAACCGGCCATCCCAGATGATCGGACCGGACTTTGGTCCCAACATGTTCAGATCAGGCAGCGGCGGAACCTGCCCCGGATCACGGGCAATATGGACACAGCCCCCCCGAGGCGCCAGCCATGCCCCGCCAAGCGTGCGGCTGCGCCAACCCTTATGATCCTTGAGAATGTCACGGGCAAGCTCGAGCCTGCTTGAGCGTGCGGCAGGCCGGTCAGATCCACTTGCCGCCAGCAAAAGATGGCTGAGCCCTTCAGCAAACGTCTCCGCATCCAGCCTGTCCGGATCACACACAATCACCCCATCCCCGCGCGCTTCGACATGCGCACCAAGCCATGCAGCAAGGTTCGCGTCCCGTTCCTGACGCTCGGCGAGGGCTGTGCCGTAGAGTTGGCCCAGCTCGCGAACCAGCCCATCAGCCCCCTCCCCGGCCAGCGCTCTGCGGACACGCACACGCTCGAAATCCGTGTTCTCATTCGAAGGGTCATCACTCCAGCCGACAGAGGCTCCGGTGAGAAAATCCCGCAGATCAGCGCGTCGATGGCCAAGCAGCGGCCGGACCACAGACACACCCCGCCCCTCCGGCCAGACCGGCGAGACGGCAAAAGCACGCATACCCGCAAGCCCCGTATCGCCGCGCTCACACCGCATCTTAATGGTCTCATATTGATCGTCGAGCGTATGCCCAAACAGGAGATGACTGCC
>CALLCD010000209.1 GCA_938049795.1 uncultured Hyphomonadaceae bacterium
GGCATCCCGAAAGAAAAGCCCGCCGGAGATGAGGCCGGCGGGCATAGGGTTAGATATGTTTGGCAAGCTCTATGGCTGTATCCGACATGCGCGTGGCAAAGCCCCACTCATTGTCATACCAGCTCAGAACACGCACCAGCGTGCCGTCCGTCACATTGGTCGATGCAGCAGCAACCGACGAGGACGCCGGATTGTGATTGTAATCAATCGAGACCAGCGGCGCGCTTTCAAACGCGAGCACACCCTTCATGGCACCTTTGGCGGCCGCTTCCAGTGCGCCATTGATCTCTTCAACACTTGTTGCGCGGCCCGCATCAAAGACGAGGTCAACCATCGAGACATTTGGCGTTGGAACGCGCACAGCCGACCCGTCAAGCTTGCCCGCCAATTCCGGCAGCACGAGCCCAACCGCTTTGGCCGCACCCGTCGAGGTCGGGATCATGGATTGCGCCGCCGCGCGTCCGCGATAGAGATCCTTGTGCATTGTGTCGAGGGTCGGCTGATCGCCCGTATAGGCGTGAACCGTGGTCATATAACCGCGCTCGATGCCGACAAGATCATTGAGCACTTTGGCCACCGGCGAGAGGCAATTGGTCGTACAAGACGCGTTGGAAACGATAATATCGTCCGGGCCCAGCGTGTCATGATTGACACCATAGACGATCGTCTTGTCCGCATTTGCGCCCGGTGCAGAGATCAGCACGCGCTTGGCACCGGCCTCAAGGTGGGCGGAGGCTTTGTCTTTCGCGGTGAAAATGCCGGTACATTCAAACGCAATGTCAACGCCCATCTCGCCCCATGGCAATTCGGCCGGATTGCGCACGGCAAGGCATTTGAAGCTGCGCGCGCCAACTTTGATCGTGTCGCCGTCAACGGTGACCTCCTGACCGAGCCGTCCATGCACACTGTCATATTGTAGCAGGTGCGCATTCGTCTCGACCGGGCCGAGATCATTGATCGCGACGACTTCAATGTCCTTGCGGTCGTGTTCTATAATGGAACGAAGGACGAGACGGCCAATGCGACCAAAGCCGTTAATTGCAACGCGAACAGCCATATGTATTTCTCCTGAAATTTATACCTGCCGTCAGTTTGCAGGATTCAGGCCGTGGTTTACGCCCCTGAGGAGAAAAGGTCTAGCCACCAGAGGAATGTCAGCGCTGTCGCAATGCACATGTCGCTAATGGGGCGTGTTGCGGGCCGAATTTGTGCCGGTGAAATCATGAGACGGCTAGGCGAAGCTCAGCCCCTCAAATCGTCCACTTTGTCGCCAGCTTTCGATATGGCTGAAAAAGGCTTTCGCGCCGCCCGGATGGCCCAGCGAATACCGGTTCTTGTCGGTCAGCCCCTTGCCTTCATTGTTATAATAGCCCGGTGTGCAGTCGGGTGAACCGATCAACATGCCCGAATTGGTGAGGATCAGCTCGACCCATCCCGCTTCGGCGTCGGGTGTGGGCTCGGCCTCGGCAAAGCCCTGCGCCTCCATATGGGCGACAATCGCGGCAATGGTCTGGGCATGGTCGGCAATATTGTGCGGCACATTCGAGATCAGATTGGCCGCTTGGGAGGGCTGGACAATGAACGCGTTCGGAAAGCCGCTGACCTGTAGCCCGTGCAAAGTGCGCATGCCGTCTTGCCAGTGCGCTGACAGTTTGCGGCCACCCCGTCCGGTCAAGTCGAAGCCCGCACGTGCGGCATAATCCGAGCCAACCTCAAAGCCGGACGCGTAGATAATGCAATCAACCTCATAGGCCGTCCCTTGGGCGACGAGACCCGTTTGCGTGATCCGCTCAACGCCTTTGCCATCCGTGTCGATCAGGCGGGCGGCGGGTTCGTTAAAAGCCTGCAAATAGGCATCATGGAAACAGGGCCGCTTACAGAGCTGGCGATACCATGCTTTGAGCTTTTGTGCCGTGTCTTCGTCCGTGACAATCGCATCGACGCGGGCGCGGATCTCTTCCATTTTCTCGAAATCGGCGTCCTCGAAGGCGAGCATGATATTGTCCGGCGTCCATTCGGTCGGCGGCATCGCCATGACTTTCTCGCGAATGCGGCGCGACAGTTCGGTCCAGCCATCCATCACCAGATCTTCCGTCGGCATGCCTTGGGACTGGTTCTCGACGAAATTGTCGAGCCAGCGCTTTTGCCATCCGGGCGTTGCGATGCTTTCGAACCAGTCCGGCTCAATCGGCCGATTGTTGCGCACATCAATCGAGGAGGGGGTGCGCTGGAAGACGAGCAGTTCTTTGGCCGCTTTCGCCAGATGCGGGACACATTGCACCGAGGTTGCGCCGGTGCCGATAATCGCGACGCGCTTGTCTGCCAGCCTGTCAAGCGGTGCGCCGTCGGGACTGCCGCCGGTATAGTCATAATCCCAGCGGCTCGTATGGAAGGATTTCCCTTCAAACGTCTCGATGCCGTCAATGCCCGGCAATTTGGCGACATGCAGCGGCCCTGTGCCCATGCCGACATATTTGGCGGTGAACGCATCGCCGCGATTGGTCCTGACGGTCCAGCGCTTTGCGGTCTCGTCCCAGCCAAGCGCGGTCACCTCGGTATGGAATAGCGCTTTGTCATAAAGGCCGAACTGCTTGCCAATGCGCGCGCAATGGGTGCGGATTTCGGGCGCATGGGCGTATTTTTCGCTCGGCATGTGGCCGGTTTCTTCGAGCAGCGGCATATAGATCATCGAGGCGGTGTCGCATTGCGCGCCCGGATAGCGGTTCCAATACCATGTGCCGCCAAAATCGCCGCCCTTCTCGACAATGCGGACATCCCTGATCCCTGCTTCTGCCAGTCGTGCACCTGTGACAAGGCCCGCAAAGCCGCCGCCAATGAAGGCGAAAGTGACATGATCTGTGACGGGTTCGCGAGCCGCGTGCGGGGTGTAAGGATCGGTGGCAAAGGTTTCGAACTTGTCCTCAAGGCGCTGATACTGCGCATTGCCATCAGCGCGCAGGCGTTTGTCGCGCTCGGCCAGATAGCGTTTGCGGATCGCAGCTTTCTCCTCGGCAGTGATGGTCATATGCGTGTGATCCTCGTGTTTGGCGGCAAGGTCGGTTGAGCCAGCATAAGCGGCCTGACCGGCAAGCGCGACTGGAAAAATCGCGTCTGCCGTTGCGGAAACGCGAAATTACGGCCTCAAACCGCGCGCTTCCCCTACGTCCCCTTGCGCAATAGGGGACGCCGCTTAAAGTGTCTGGACACATTTAAGAAGGCAGGACCAGAGATCATGACCAAGCACCCGACCGAGATTACCACTGTGCGCGCCTTTCTGGAGCAAGCGCCGACTATGGACCCGAGCGATCCGGACTGGATCACCCAAATGCGCGCCGGTTATGATGCGATGAGCATGACCCTGCCGCTGGCCGAAGGGGTCGAGGTCGAGCCGGTATCGCTTGGCGGAGTCGAGGGGATCAAGTTTACGCCCGCCAATGCCAAACCGGGCCGGACGCTGTTATACTTCCACGGCGGCGGCTATGTGATCGGCAGCCCGACCAGCCATCAGGGCATGGTGTCCGAAATTGCGAACGCGATGGGCGCGACCGCTTATTCGATGGATTATCGCATGGCGCCCGAAGCTGTGTTTCCAGCCGCTGTCGATGATGGGCTCGCCAGCTACAAAACCCTGCTCGAACTTGGCGTTGATCCGGCGCATACGATTATCTCCGGCGACAGTGCAGGTGGCGGGCTGACAATGGCCACGGCGATCAGCATCCGCGATGCGGGGCTCGACTTGCCCGCTGGCCTCGCGCCGATCTCGCCTTGGGTGAACCTTGCCAATGACGGGCCGACCTATCGGGTCAAAGCGGATAGCGACCCGATGGTCAAACAGGACAGTATCGACCGGATGGCGAAACTATATCTTGGCGACGCGGATGCAACCACACCGCTCGCTTCACCGCTTGGCGCGGATCTGGCGGGCCTGCCGCCCATGCTCATCCAGGTCGGCTCGGAAGAAGTGCTCCTGTCGGACTCGACCATGTTGGCCGCGCGGGCAGGGGCGGCGAAGGTGGATGTCACGCTCGAGATCTGGCCGGACATGGTGCACGTCTTCCATTTCTTCTATCCGATGCTGACCGATGCGCGCACGGCAATTGGCCGGATGGGGCAATGGGCTGACCGGCTTCTGGCTTAAGGGGTGGCGTACAATTGCTTGAAAGTGTGACGCGGGCGTCATACATTCGGGTCAACGCGAAAAGGAAGCCCCGCTTTGCCCTCCGATGGCCATTTGCCCCTCAAAGAAACCGACACGCTTCTGGTGATTGGCGGCGGACAGGCCGCAGCGCAGACGATTGCCAGCGCGCGGCAATGGGGCTTTGGCGGCAAAATTCATCTGATCGGTGACGAAGACGCGCTGCCTTATCAGCGGCCGCCTTTGTCCAAAGCCTATCTCAAAGGCGAGATGACCGAAGACCGGCTTTATTTCAAACCGGCCGATTGGTATGCCGAGCAAAATGTCGAGCTTAGCCTTGGCGTGCGTGCGGAGACCATCGACCGTGCCACCCAAACGGTTCGCCTATCGAACGGCACCACGGCCAGCTATGACGCGTTATTGCTCGCCACAGGATCACGCCCGCGCGCTTTGCCGACTGCAGGCGCCACGCTTGAAGGCGTCCATGAATTACGCGATCTGCGCGATGTCGATGGGCTCAAACCCGTTGTCACATCAGGGCAGAATATGGTGATTGTTGGCGCTGGTTATATCGGTCTTGAAGCGGCGGCGGTGGCGCGGCAATTGGGGGCGAACGTCACTGTTCTCGAAATGGCGCCCCGTGTGCTGGCGCGGGTGACGAGCCCTGTGATGAGCGAATTTTATACAAAGCTGCACGAAGATCATGGCGTCAAAATCCTGACAGACACCCGGCTTGAGAGGCTCACCGGCACCGATGGGACTATCAGATCTGCCGAGCTATCCGATGGGACGCGGATCGAAGCGGATATTGTGCTGGTCGGCATCGGTGTCCTGCCCAATCAGGAGTTGGCGGAAGCGGCCGGGCTCGACTGCGAGGGCGGCATTCTCGTCGATGAAGATGCGCGCACGAGCGACGAGCGGATTTTCGCGGCCGGCGACTGCACCATCCGCCCGCTCGTCCATTATGGCCGGATGGGACGGCTTGAAAGCGTCCACAATGCCATCGAGCAGGGCAAGCTCGTCGCCGCCGCTCTGGTCGGGCGTGAGCGGCCAAAACTTGATGTCCCGTGGTTCTGGTCAGACCAATATGAGGTCAAGCTGCAAATCGCCGGATTGAGCAATGATTATGACGACTATATCGTGCGCGGGGAGCCGGACAGCGGATCGTTTGCCGTGTTTTACTTTCGCGCTGGCCGCCTGATTGCCGTCGATGCGGTCAATGCGGCGCCAGAGTTCATTGTGACAAAAAAGCTCATTATTTCGGGCCAGACGCTTGCGCCCGCGCTATTGCAGGATACATCAGTATCCATGAAAGAACTTGCCGCATTGGCGGCGGCTTAAACGAGGACAGTATGCATGGCTAAAATCACCTATATCGACCATGAAGGCACCGAACGCGAGATCGAGGCCAAGAACGGCGAAACCGTCATGGAAGTGGCCGTCAAAAATGGCGTGCCGGGCATTGATGCCGATTGCGGCGGCGCATGTGCCTGCGCAACGTGCCATGTCTATGTCGATGAGGCTTTTGTCGATAAGGTCGGCTCGCCCGAAGCGATGGAGCAGTCGATGCTGGATTTTGCCGAAAACGTAAAACCCAATTCGCGCCTGTGCTGCCAGATCAACGTCTCCGACGCGCTTGACGGGCTGAAAGTGACCACGCCAGAGAGCCAGCACTAACATTATGGGCGTGGGCGAGGAGGACACCCCGCCTGCGTCATCTTCCTATCAGGATGGCAATACGGCGCGGCTATATGCCTATATTGCACGCGATGCGGCCAAAGCCGTGGTGCTAAGGCGTGGACCGTCGCGCCTCGTGCTCATGCTGGTTTGGGATATGGAATCGGACACGTTTGAAGACGGCCAATGGTTCAAGGGCCGGATTTACGAACGCCGCTGTGACCTGTCCCCTTGCGCAGAGCATTTTGTCTATTTTGCCGGCAAGCATAGCGGCGAGTATGGCACATACACGGTTGTCTCCACGCCGCCCCATTTCAGTGCACATATTTTGTGGCCCAAGGGCGATTGTTGGGGCGGCGGCGGCCTGTTTGATGCGACAACCACGACCCTGCATTTGAACCACCCAACGGAATGGAATGCGCAGACGAAGACCTGGGGCAAGGCATTTCCCAAGCCGAGGGGAGGTCCGGCCTTTGGCGCATTGCCCCCACCTTACGAAAATATTGCTCCGCTTGGAGACTATCCAGGTTGCGGGGAGGACTTTCCGATAGAGCATGCGCGCATGACGCGTGATGGCTGGACGTTCAAGAATAAGGGCTTGAAAACAGATATTCCGCGAAACTGGCAACCTGTTTCCGCGCCTGATGAAGCGGGCGTCGCGTTCCGCTGGCAAACCGAGGGCGCACTCTACTGGCGCAAAACCGCACAAGATGGCCGCAAACTGACCTTGATACAGGATCAGGCCGGACAGATTGATGGCCGCCAGAACATCATCACCTGCCAGCTTACCACCAAAGACGGTGAGCTTTTTGATTATAAGCGCGTGGATTGGGCCGATTTCGACAAGAATAACGATCTGCTCTATGCGCGCAATGGCTGCTTTTATCGGGTGAAGCCGGGCAAGGAAAATGCGCCTCACTGCCTCATTGATCTCAATGACCGCACGTTCAAAGCGGTGATGCCGCCCGAAGGCATGGCCCGTCAGGATCGCCGCCGCGCAAACACGGATCAATCATCGCGCGAAGCCTTACCAAATACGGGGTGGCACCCGCTCGATGACGATTGATCCTAGCCGTGTATCGCCTGTATTGCGGCTTTCTGCTCGGCCTCGCTCATTGAAGCCAGATCAAGCGCGGCAAGTTTTTTGATGCGGGTGGCGAGGCTCGCATACGTGTCTTCAAAGGCAGCGCGCTGAAAATTCATTTCTTCGACATTGGCCGGGTCGGGCAGGCCCCAATGGACGGTGACAGGGTGGCCGGGCCAATAGGGACAGCTTTCGCCCGCCGCATTGTCGCACACGGTGATGATGACATCCATTTTCGGCGCGTCCGCTCCGCCAAACTCATCCCATGATTTCGAGCGGAAGCCGGACACGTCATGCCCACGCGC
>CALLCD010000210.1 GCA_938049795.1 uncultured Hyphomonadaceae bacterium
CAGAAGGTGCAGATCCTGTCGACGCTGGCGCACAAGCCTGATTTTCTGATCCTTGACGAGCCGTTTTCGGGGCTTGATCCGGTCAATCAGCAGGGTCTGGAAGATATGATCATTGCCGAACATGCGCGCGGGGCCACAATCTTGTTTTCGACGCATGTGATGGAGCATGCCGAGCGGCTGTGCAGCTCCATTATCATGATGGCGGGCGGGAAGAAGGTGTTTGACGGGTCTTTGCAGGAGGCGTTTGACGTGCTCGGGCGCGGGGCGCGGATTGGTGTGCGCGGAGATTTCGATGTGGCGGCGGCGCTGTCGGGCAAGGGATTTGCGGCAACGAAAGACACAAGCGAGGGCGACACGCAGTGGTGGCGGGTCGAGCTTGATCAGGGACGGAATGCGCAGGATGTGTTGCGCGGCGCGATTGAGACGCAGGTGCCGGTGGCAGGCTTTATGCCCGATGAGGCGCGGCTGCGGGATGTGTTCGTGAAATTGGCCGGGCCGCAGGATGCGATGGCGTTTCAAGCCAAGCCCGCTAAAGAGGTGACCGCTTAATGCGCAATATCTTACTGGTCTTTCGCCGCGATTATATGAGCTATGTCTCGGCCTGGGGGTTTTGGCTCGGGCTTGCGGCGATGCCTGTGCTGATTCTGTTTGGCGTTCTGATGGGGGGCTGGGCGGCCTCTAGCACGCCGGTACGCTATTATGCGGTGATCGAGGAAGCCCCTGTGTTCGGGCCGGCGATTGAAAGCTCTTTTGCGCGTGAACGCGAGGAGATGGAAGAGATTATTGGCGAGTTTGCGGGCCGGAGCGGGCTGGACCCGAGCGTGGCAGACGGGGTGACCGATGACATCGCCCTGCCCGATTATGTTCGCATCGAACCGCCTGCGCGCACGATTGACGATCTTCGGCCTTGGCTTCTCGGCGAGCGCGAAGTGGACGGGCCGGACGGGCTCAAGCCGCTGTTTGCGGTGATTATTGTGCCCGCAGATGGCGGGGCGATTGAGTATTGGAGCGAGGAGATCAATGTTGATGGGCTGACCTCGCGGATGAACCGGATTTCGCGCCGCGTTGCGCGGGACCAGTTTTTGGCGAGCGCCAATGTGGACCCCGACATATTAGACAAGGCGGATAAGGCGGCGCGCGAGGTCGAGCAGAAACGTGTGCGCACGGCGGAAGAGGAAGCGTCGGCGGGCAATGAGGTGACGCTTGCTGATCAAGCACCGCGCTTTATTGCGCTGGCGATCTGTTATTTTATGTGGGGCATTTTGTTCTCGACGGGACAATATTTGCTGATGGGGACGATTGAGGAACGCAGCAACAAGATTTTCGACACGCTGCTGACTTCGCTGCGCTTGCCGCAATTGCTGGCGGGGAAATTGATGGCGGTGCTGGCGGTGACCTCGACGATGATACTGGTCTGGGCGGGGCTTGGCTCAGCGATTACGACGTTCGGAGCGAGCATGTTGCGGCCGGACTTGCAGGAGACGATGTTCGAGATTATTGGCGCGGGGCTGCAGGCGAAGATTGTGATCCCGACCCTGTTCAGCTTCTTTTTTGGCTATCTGATTTATGGCTCGATCTTTATGGCGCTGGGGTCTTTGTGCGACACGGTGCAAGAGGCGCAGACGCTGCTGAGCCCGCTGATCCTGATCCTGATGATGCCGATGTTTATGATTATGCTGGCGTTTAATGATCCGACTTCGCCGATTGTGTCTTTTGTCTCTTGGGTGCCGATCTTTACGCCATTTTTGCTGATCTTGCGGGTGCCGAATGATCCGTCGATCTGGGTGATTGTCGGGCAGATCGGGCTGATGGCGGTGACGGCGTTTGTGATTTTGTGGCTGTCGACCAAGGTCTATCGGGCGGGCGCGGTGCATGGGGCGGGCGTGTCGGATGCGACGGACTGGCTTAAGCGGCTATTGCCGGGCAAGAAGAAGGCTGAGGACGCGTCTTAGGGGGCGGCTCGGCGGAGCGGTTTTCGGGCGGTAGGTAAAAGAAAACCCCTCATGGCCGGTGCCAGAGGGGTTTTTCGTGTCTTGCAGGCAATTTAGCCGTTATACGATGCCTTCGCGCTGGGCGCGTTTGCGGGCCAGTTTGCGGGCGCGGCGGACCGCTTCGGCTTTTTCGCGGGCTTTCTTTTCAGACGGCTTTTCGAAGTGGTTCCGCGCTTTCATTTCGCGGAACAGGCCTTCGCGCTGCATCTTTTTCTTCAAGGCCCGAAGCGCTTGGTCCACATTATTATCGCGCACAATGATCTGTACTATGGCAAAATCTCCTGAATTTTCATGTCACTTACGCCATCGAACATGCCGCATGCTAAAATCTGGTCTGGTCATGCTATAACCAGTGGGGGCGTCCTTAACACGGCTTTGCCCGCTTGCCTACACCTGAGTTACCGTCAATCGCTTAACAATTTTACGAGTTTTCATGACCTTGCCGCCCTCTTCTGCCCTTCGTGCCCGTTGGCTTGATGCTTTGTTGCCGCTGGTTCCGTTTGATGGATGGACGGAGGCGGCAGCGCAAGACGCGGCAGAGACGGCGGGGCTGGACGCGGGTGAGCGGGCGCTGGCGGCGCCGAACGGGGTGGCGGATCTGGTGGAGGCGTTTTTTGATGCAGCGGAGGCCGACGTGCGGGCGCATTTGGACGTGGCGACGCTGGAGACGCTGGGGGTGCGCGAGAAAGTGGCGTTCGGGGTACGGGCATGGCTTGATGCGCTGGCGCCGAACCGGGAGGCGGCGCGGAAGGCTGGCGCGCGCGGGTTTTTGCCTTGGGTGGCGGGAGATGCGGTTCAGCGGGCGTGGTCTGTGGCGGACACGATCTGGACGGGGATCGGGGATACGTCCGAGGATTATAACAAGTATTCCAAGCGCGGGCTTTTGGCGGGGGTGATCCCGCTGATCTTTTTGCGGTGGCTCGACGAGGACGACGAGGCGGCGCTCGACGCTTATATTGCGGACAGGCTGACCGGCGCGATGACGCTGGGGCAGAATGCGGGGAAGTTTGCCGCGCCGCTGCTTGATGCGATGGAGCGGCTGAGGTCGCGCTAACGTGTATCCGCAAATCTGCTTCTAAGCCCGTATAGCCCTTCCCTGCGCGGTCGAACCACGTCATGAGGACGGTTCGAGCGATGCAGATGGGAGTTGTCTTGTGCTGGATAAGATATTGGAGTTGATAGCGCCGTTTGGTCTGTCGGAGACGCTGAATATTGCGATTGCGATGGGCGGCGGGCTGCTCGTGGTTCTGGGGCTGGCATTTCTTGCGTATCTTTTCATGCGCTATGTGATTGTGGCGACGCTGGCGCGGATCATTTTGCGGTCTGAATCGAAACGCGACGATACATTTGCGCGGATGAAAGTGTTCTCGCGCCTGTCCCATGTTGCGCCGGCGGTGGTGATTTATGCGCTGGGGCCTGCGCTGGCGGCTGATTTTCCGATGGTGCAGCATGTCATCGAGACGGTGAGCCTTGTCTATCTGACGATCATGATCATCCTGTTTATCGACGCGCTGATGAGCGCTGGGCTCGCGATTTACAAAACGTATCCGATTTCGCGGACGTTTCCGATTACGAGTTTTGTGCAGATTGCGAAATTGCTGCTCTATTTCTTCGGGGCGATCACCATCCTCGCGCTGGTACTCGACAAGTCGCCATTTGCGTTTTTTGCCGGACTTGGCGCGATGACGGCGGTTTTGATGCTGGTGTTCAAGGATCCGATTTTGGGCTTTGTGGCGGGGATACAGCTTTCGGCGAACAAGATGGTGTCGGTGGGGGACTGGATCGAAATGCCGAAATTCTCGGTCGATGGCGACATTATCGAGATCGGGCTGACGACGGTGAAAATCCGCAATTTTGACAAGACGATTACGACGATCCCGACCCAATCGCTGATCAATGACAGTTTCAAGAATTGGCGCGGCATGCAGGAGACGGGCGGGCGGCGGATCAAGCGGGCGATCCATCTTGATGTCGGGTCGGTGAAATTCTGCACGGCCGAGATGCTGGAGCGATATGCGCGAATCCAGTTCATTGCCGACTATATTGCGAGCAAGAAGCAAGAACTGTCCGCGTTCAATTCCTCGGCGGGGGTGGATACGTCTACGCTGGTCAATGGGCGACATATGACCAATCTGGGGACGTTTCGGGCTTATGTGGAGGCTTACTTGCGCAGCCATCCGCAAATCAGTGAGGAGTTCACTTTTCTGGTGCGTCAGCTCAAGCCGACCGAGCATGGGCTGCCGATCGAGATTTATGTGTTTACGACGACGACGAACTGGCTCGAATATGAGGCGATCCAGGCGGATATTTTTGATCATCTGCTGGCGGCTGCGCCGGAGTTTGATTTGCGCCTGTTCCAGAACCCGACGGGGGCGGATTTTCGGGGCGCGATAGGCCCGGGCGCATAAGAAAAGCCCGGCGCTGGAGCAGGCCGGGCTTTGAGATGGGTTTGACCGGCTTTGTGTGGGGCCGGTTTGTGCTTGGGGCCTATTTGGCCAGCATGTCGAGTTTGCCGTAATGCTCGGCAAGCAGATAATAGAAGGTGACGCGTGACTTGTTGCCGCCTTCGGGCTTGAGCTTTGCGCAGACCGACTGGATCACCGCGTCGATCTCGGGGTTCTTGTCGGCCACGGCGAGTTTGCCGCGGCACCATTTCTCCCGCACGCGCTGGAGCTCGGTCTCGTCCGAACACGACACGAGCGAGCTGTCGCGATTGCGTAGGGCAATGCCCAGATGTCCGACGATTTTTTCGGCTGCGGCCTGATTGTATTTTTTTGCATACTTTTTGATGTTGTCCGCATATTTCGAAGCGTCCGCCATAAATAATATCCCCTTAATTCTGTAACTCGATTTTTTATCAACTCATGTGCCCCCAAGCACCGGCATTTCTGCCTAAGATATACCTTCTATAGCGGCGCGTTGTGTTGTCAAACATTTCGCGCTTATGGTTAATGTCAGGCGCAGGGCGCGCCGTGTTCGGCGTAAAGTGCGGCGACGCCCTGTTCGAGATCATCGGTCCAGTCGAGATCAAATGCGCCGATGCAGACCTTGAGTTGTTCCATACTGGTCGCGCCGATAATCGTCGAAGTTGTAAAGGCGCGGGTGTCGCAAAACTTGATCGCCAATTGTGCGGGGTCGAGGCCCTTTTCGGCGGCGAAGTCGAGGTGGGCGTTGATTGCAACTTCGGCGGGAGCGCTTTCATAGCGTTGGAGCCGCCGGAACAGGGCTTTGCGGGAGCCTTCGGGCAGTGCGCCATTGCGGTATTTGCCGGTCAGATAGCCCTGGGCGAGCGGAGAATAGGCGAGCAGGCCGATGTCTTCGCGGATGGCAATTTCGTCGAGGCCCTCTTCGAATTTGCGGGCGACGAAGTTGTAGACGTTCTGGATCGAGGCCATGCGCGGGAGATTATGCTTGTCGCTTTCGGCGAGGAAGCGCATGACGCCGAAAGGGGTTTCGTTCGAGACGCCGATATGGCGGATGCGGCCAGCGTCGACATGACGGGCGAGATGGCCGAGAATGTCCTCGAAGGCTTCATAGGCGTGGCCATAGGCTTTGGCGTCCATCTTGTTGCCGAACAAGGGAACGGGCCGGTCGGGCCAATGGAGCTGGTAGAGGTCAATATAGTCGGTTTGGAGGCGTTTGAGGCTCTTTTCGACCGCTTCGTCGATCTGGTCGCGGGTCTGGCGGGTCCATTTGACATCACCATCGCGCGACCATGTGTTGGGCGACAGGCCGCAGATTTTGCTGGCGAGGATGACATCTGCGCGGCGGCCGGTTTTCTGGAACCATGAGCCGATGATGCGTTCGGTGCTGCCTTGGGTTTCGGCTTTGGGGGGGACGGAGTACATTTCGGCGGTGTCCCAGAAATTGACCCCGCGTTCGAGCGCATAGTCCATTTGGGCATGGCCTTCGGCTTCGGTGTTTTGCTGGCCCCATGTCATTGTGCCAAGGCAACAGGAGGTGACGGACAGGCCGGTGCGGCCCAGCGGGCGTAATTCAATGCTCATTGTTTTCACTTTCCTCGAATTTCTGCTACATTCGTAACGAATTACCAAGGTTCGCCAACATCTAATGTTGCCAATTGGCCGGAGGGTCACAATATAGAGCCGGTATGCCGGACAGAATAGACGGGTGTGCCGATGGGCGGTCAACACCCCGATTGCGAGTTTGAAGGAGCAGAAATGAACGATTTCAACAGATCTTATGGTGGCGCACCGTCGCGCAGCATGGATATGTCTACCGATGCAGGGCTGCGCGCCTTTATGCTTGGTGTTTACAATAAATTGGCGCTTGGGATTGCGCTCGCTGGGGGACTGGCTTTCGCGGCTGGCACCATTGAGCCGGTCACCCAATTGGTGTTTGGCACACCGCTGGTCTATCTGGTGCAGTGGGGACCGATTGCGCTGATCCTTGGCTCGGCCTTCTTTATGAGAAACCCCTCTCCGATGGGGTCGGCCATGCTGTATTGGTCGATTGTGACCCTGCTTGGTCTTGGCCTTGGTATCTGGGTGATGGCGGCAACAAGCGGTCAAGCGCTTGGATCGCGGGGCGGACGGATCATGTCGCCTGAAATGGTGACGATTGCCAAAGCCTTCTTTGTGACGGCCTCGGCGTTCGGTGCTCTGTCTCTGTTTGGATATACGACCAAGCGCAATCTTCGGGGCATGGGGTCGTTCATGATCATGGCGCTCTGGGGCCTTGTTGGTCTGTCGCTGCTGTCCTTGCTGTTTCCGCCATCAGGCATGCTTGAAACGGCGATTATGGTTGGGTTCCTGCTTTTGTCGGCAGGGCTGATCGCCTGGCAGACACAGGAGCTGAAAGAAGGCTATTACCAATTTGCTGGCGATGCCCGCTCAATGGCGGTGATGACCAATTGGGGCGCGTTGAATTTCTTCATCTCGTTCTACAACATCTTCACCATCCTGCTTTCGTTCATGTCGAGCGACTGATCCAGCGGACAACACTCTACACAAAGCCCCGGGCCATACGGTTCGGGGCTTTTGTTTTGGGGGATGGGTTTGTCCGGCGTTTGCAGGCATGCGGGAAAGCGAATAGACATATGCCTTAAGCGCGCTTGCGCCGGACCCTCTTACCCTCTTGGATCGGGATGGATGTATGAAACGTTGGTTGGCCATATTGCCGCTTCTCGGGCTTGTCGGCCTTGGGATTGTCGGGGCGCAGAAGCTTGGTGCGGACAAGCCCTCGGCGGGGCTGTCGGATGGCCGCGCGGCGCCGGTGCGCAGTTTCGAGCGGCTGGACGGCGGCGACGGGCTCACCTTTCACGAGGGGGTGCGGGGGAAGCCTGTGATGGTCAATCTGTTTGCGAGCTGGTGCGGGCCTTGCGAGGTGGAGCATCCGTTGCTGCTCGAGCTTGCGCGGACGCATCCGGACCAGACATTTGGCATTCTCTATCGCGATACGCCGGAGAACGGGGCGCAGTTTTTGCGTCAGCTTGGCAATCCGTTCAAGGCGGTGGCGCTGGACCCTGATGGGCAGGGCGGGCTCGATTTTGGCCTAACGGGTGTGCCGGAGACATTTGTGATCAGCGCTGACGGTCAGGTTTTGCGGCATGTGCGCGGGGTGCTGACGCCGGAGACGGTGGATGAGATTCGCGGACTGCTTGAGGGCGCGCGAGGGGCGGGGTTGCCTTAGCGTTCACGCCCTACCCCGCCAAACCTAGAAAATTTCTGCTTTAAGCTTCCGGAGCCGCTTCGCTGCGCATGAGGATTTCGCGTTTTCCCGCATGGTTGGGGGCGGAGATGACGCCGTTTTCTTCGAGTTGTTCGATCAGGGTGGCGGCGCGGTTGTAGCCGATTTTTAGGCGGCGCTGGAGATAGGAGGTCGAGGCGCGTTTGTCGCGCAGTACGACGGCGAGGCCCTGGGCGTAGAGGTCTTCTTCGGCGCTGCCGGTCGAGGTGCCGAGCATGGCGTCCATGACCGCTGAGCCGTCGCCCTCTTCGGGATCGTCGAGAATGTCGGCCTGATAGTTTGGTTCGCCCTGTTCTTTGAGCCATGCGACGACGGTTTCGACTTCTTCGTCAGAGACAAATGGGCCGTGTAGACGCTTGGTCTTGCCGCCCGGTGCCTGATACAGAAGGTCGCCCATGCCGAGGAGCTGTTCGGCCCCCTGCTCGCCAAGAATGGTGCGGCTGTCGATTTTCGTGGTCACCATATAGGAGATACGGGTCGGGAAGTTGGCCTTGATCGTGCCGGTGATGACATCGACGGAGGGGCGCTGGGTGGCGGTGATCAGGTGGATGCCGGCGGCACGGGCCATTTGGGCGAGGCGCTGGATGCAGCCTTCGATTTCCTTGCCGGCGACCATCATCAGATCGGCCATCTCGTCAATCACGACGACAATGTTCGGAATGGCCTCGACGGGGAGGATTTCGGTTTCGTGGATCGGCTTGCCGTTTTCGTCAAAGCCGGTCTGGACTTTGCGGCTGAGGAGTTCGCCGCTTTCGCGGTATTCCTTGGCCTTGGCGTTGAAGCCGGCCAGGTTGCGGACATTGGCTTTCGACATTAGCTCGTAACGGCTTTCCATCTCGCGCACGGTCCATTTGAGCGCGTTGACCGCTTTTTTCGGGTCGGTGACGACGGGCGAGAGCAGATGCGGGATGCCTTCATAGATCGACAGTTCGAGCATTTTCGGGTCGATCATGATGAAGCGGCACTGTTCGGGCGGCAGCTTGTACATCAGGGACAGGATCATGGCGTTGACGCCGACGGACTTACCCGAGCCTGTTGTACCGGCAATGAGCAAGTGCGGCATCTTTGCGAGATCGACGACCGTGGGCGCGCCGCCAATATCCTCGCCGAGCGCCATTGGTAGGGCGGCTTTGGATTTGGCGTATGGATCGGAGGAGAGCAAAGTGCGGAAGAAGACGGTTTCGCGGCCTGCATTTGGCAGCTCGATGCCGATGGCGTTTTTGCCGGGGACCACGGCGACACGGGCGGAATTGGCGCTCATGGAGCGGGCAATATCGTCGGCGAGCGAGATGACGCGGGCGGATTTGACACCGGCGGCGGGTTCAAGCTCGAACAGGGTGACGACGGGGCCGGGGCGGACTTCGATGATGCGGCCGCGCACACCGAACTCGCGCAGGACTTCGGTCAAACGCTCGGCCTGAGCGAGGAGCGCTTCTTCGTCAATCGCGCCAGAGCGGATGGGCGGGGTCTGCAAGAGATCAATCGGCGGGAGCGTGACATTGGAGACGCGGCCGCCCTTGTGGACGCGGGCACGCGGGGTGCGCATCGGCTTGGTCTTGACCGGAATGGGGGCTCTCTCTGGCGCTTCTGCATAGGCGTCGGGGCTGGCGATGTGTTCGGCGGGGGCTGTGTATGGCTCAGCGTCGTCGATATAGTCGGGGGTGTGATAGTCCTCGTCGCCGCCGATGATGATGCGGTCATCGTCATAGTCTTCATCACGCGCGCGGCGGGCGTCGAGGAAGCTGCGGAAGCGGTGGCCGAGGCCGCGCACACCGCGAGCGGCTCTGCGGCTTTCGCGAGCGGCGGCGGTTTGCAGGAGGAAGGCGTCGCGGCGGCCGAAGCCAAGGGCCATGCTGGCGGCCCAGAACGCGCCTGCCCCGCAGCAGATGCCGGCCCAGAGCTGGGGATGGGGGATCATCAGGGCTTTGAACGGGAACATGAACATGTGCAGGAGACCGTCACCCAAGACGCCGCCAAGTCCGGCGCTGAGCGGCCAGGAGGCGGGGACGGGCCAAGCGGCAAAGCTCGCCGCAGACAGGGGCACAAATAAAGCGCCGAGCAGCCAGCGGGAGATTTTCGGGTCGCCGATGAGGACAGTGCGCATGGCTCCGCCGATCATGGCGGCAAGGCCTGCGGTCCAGGCGGACCAGCCAAGGGACTGGCGGGCGAGATCTGCGAAAACCGCGCCGGTTGCGCCGAACAGGTTGCGCGCGTCGCCGCCGGTGGCTGCGTTCCAGCTTGGGTCGGCGGGGGCATAGGAGCCGACACTGCCACACACGAACACGCCGATGATAAAAGCGAGCGCACCCGTCAGCATCCGCCAGACGGGATCACTGACACTGCGGCGCTCATCGTCTGCCAGTCTGACATTATCAAGTGTGCGCGCTCTCGCCATGTACAAACTCCCAAAATCTCTGTGTTGGGGCCCATTTTGGGGGCAAGCTCTTAACGGGGTGCGAATTTTGAGCAATTTTTCGGGCAATTTTGCATGAATTTGCGGTAATTTGGCGTGTGGCGTCGGAGTTGGGGCGGGTTTGCGTTAAGATCCACGGGTTGCCCGCGCCGATACGCCACTCTGGACGTGGGTCGTGCGGGGGCCTAGTTTTGGCGCTATGACGCAGATACCGCCCTCCCCTGATATGGCCCCCGATACAGCCCCTGACACGGTTTTTGACATTGCGATTGTTGGCGCGGGTCCGACGGGGGCGAGTTTGGCGCTGGCGGTGGCGCAGACGGGGTTTCGTGTTCTGCTGATTGATGGGCGCGATCCGGATCAAGTACGCGCGGATGGGCGGAATTTTGCGATTGTACGCGGGTCGTGGCGGCTGCTTGAAGGCTGCGGGGTGACCGAGGGACTTGTGGCGGAGGCCGAGCCGCTCAATGGGCTCGAGGCAACCGATGGCGGGACGCACTGGTTCGGGGCGCCGTCTGCACTGTTTACGGCGGAGGATTTGCCAGAGGATGAGGCGGGGGTTCCGCTCGGCTATATGATTGAAGCGCCACGTTTGCAGGGGGCGCTGGATGCGAAGCTCGCGGATGAGAGGCTGATCGACTGGCAGCGCAAGGCGGCGTTTACGGGGTTTGAGCGAGCGGCGGGTCATGTCGCGGTGTCGCTTGGCGATGGGCGGGTGTTTCGGGCGCGGCTGATTGTTGGCTGTGACGGGGTTAACTCTCCTGTCCGGCAGGCGGCGGGGATTGCGGTTGAGGGGCGCGATTATGGCAAGTCGGTGTTTGCGGCGAATGTCTCGCTGTCGCGTCCGCATGGGGGGATTGCACGGCAATTATTTACCCCGGAAGGCCCGTTTGCCACCCTGCCCTTGCGGGGGGATCGGGCCAATCTGGCGTGGTATATGAAAACCGGCGCAGCGGAGACATTGGCGGGTCTTGGCCAAGAGGAGATCGAGGCGGAGCTGAACAGCCGGTTTGCCGAATTTGCAGGTGAGATGCGGCTGGAAGGCAAGGCGATTTCTTATCCGCTGGAGCTGAAAATTGCCGACGAGATGGTGGCCGCTCGCGTGGCGCTCGTCGGGGATGCGGCGCGGCGGATCAATCCGCTGGCTGGCCAAGGGCTTAATCTGGGGTTCAAGGATGTTGCGGCGCTTGTTGAAGTGCTTGAGGACGGGCGGCATGCCGGGCTCGATATTGGCGCGCTGAATGTGCTCGACCCCTATCAGCAATGGCGGCGGTTTGATGCCAATGCGACCGCTTTGGGGCTCGATGCGGTGGATCGGCTATTTTCGAATGATCGCGCGGTGCTCAAGCCTTTGCGCGGGGCGGGGTTGATGCTGGCGGACAAGCTGCCATTCCTGCGCCGGAGACTTGCCAGACAGGCAAGCGCGCAACAGAGCCATTTGCCGAAACGGATGCAGCCTGCGCGCCGTTAAAGCGAGCCTTTGGTGGAGGCGGCTTGGCCTTTGAGGCGCTCATCGGGGGCGATGGCCATGCGCAGGGCGCGGGCGAGGGCTTTGAACAGGCTTTCGGCGATGTGGTGCTGGTTTTCGCCATAGAGGTTTTCAAGGTGTAAGCACATGCCGCCGCGCGTGGCGAAGGCCTGGAAAAACTCCTTGAACAGTTCGGTGTCCATCTCGCCGATCTTGTCGCGTTTGAACTCGACATTCCAGATGAAATAGGGCCGTCGGCACAGATCGAGCGCGGCGCGGCTGAGGGTTTCGTCCATCGGCAGATAGGCATGGCCGAACCGGGTAATGCCGCCAAAGTCGCCGAGCGCTTCGGCCACGGCTTCACCGAGCACAATGCCTGTGTCTTCGACCGTGTGGTGCATATCGACATGCAGGTCGCCTTTGACAGTCACATCGAGATCAATGGCGGAATGTTTGGCGAAGCTTTCGAGCATGTGGTCGAAGAAACCGATGCCGGTGGCGAGTTTGGCCTGGCCTGTGCCGTCGAGATTGATCGACAGGTCGATGGCGGTTTCTTTGGTCTTGCGCGAGATTTTGGCGGTACGGGTCTGGGTCATGGCGGGTATATGCTATCCTTTTCGATGCGATACCAGTCTAATTGTTCATCAATTTCTAAACAGTTCACATTACCGTTCGTGTCAGGATGAGCGGAAAAAAGAGATTCTACGGCGTGAACACAGTTAAAACTCCCTCCTTGCCGAGTAAACCGGCGCAAACAACTTCGATAAGGGCACAAATACCTGCAGCAGAGCCCGTTAAGGTGGAGGATGTGCTGAGTTTACCCGCTGGCGCCGAGATGAGCAGCATTACGACACGGCCCAATTCTTTGGCGAACATCGTTCCGCGCGCGCTGCTTACCGCGTGTCTGGTGTTCTGGTGCGCTTTGGGGGCGCTGATGTTTCCGACGCTGCGCCAGATGCAACCGATGCAAATGGCAGTGCTGGGCCTACTCGCCGTGTGTTCTTCGGGAATTGTCATTCATTTGGGGACCGTGACGACAAGGGTGCTGCGGCGGGAGCTCGACAAGCTGGCCAAGCTCGCTCGGCGCGATCAGGCCAATGAGACGGCCGAGTTTGACTATGACGAATTTTCGGTGATTGCGCGGGAGATCCAGTCGAGCAATGCGATTGTGCGGGACGAGATGGAGACGCTGCGGCTGGCCGCGTATCGGGATATGAGCAATGGCCTGCCCAACCGGCTGAGCCTTATTCCGCAGATCGCCAAGGGGCTCGAGCTTTGTGACGAGACATCGCCGTGTGCGGTGTTCCACATTATTCTCGACGGGTTTACCAGCGCCGAGCATGTGCTTGGTGTGACGGGCGGGGAAAGACTGCAGTCTATGGTCGCCTCGCGGCTGACCATGTTTCTCGCCAAGGGCGCGGCGAATGATGATGCGATTTTGCAGGACGTGTTTCTGGCTTCGCTCGGGGTTGGGCAATTTGCCATGTTCATGCCGCACAATGCCGGACGCAAGAAAGCCGCCGCGCTCGCGAGGAAATTGCAACTTGTGTTCAATGAAGCGTTCGATCTTGATGGGCGGTCGATTTCGGTCAAGCTTTCGGGCGGGATTGCGGTGGCGCCGGATGATGGCAAGACGCCGGCCAAGCTCTTGAAGAATGCAAGCCTTGCGCTGAACGAGGTGTTGCGCGCGGGTAAGGTCGGCTTCCAGTTCTTTAGTCCCCGGCTTGAGCGGTTGGCGCAGGGCCGGATCAAGTTTGAGCATGAATTGCGTGATGCGGTGGCCAAGGAAGCGTTCCGGCCTGTCTTCCAGCCGAAGATTGACCTTGCGACTGGACAGATTGCGGGTGTTGAGGCGCTGGCGCGTTGGTATCGGACCGAAGATCAGGTTATTTCTCCGGGCACGTTCATTCCACTCGCAGAGGAACTTGGCTTGATTGACGAGATCGGGTTTCAGATTTTGCGGCAGTCTTGTGATGCGGCGGCGGACTGGATGCGCTCAGGCTATGAGGTGCCGGTGGCGGTGAATGTTGCGCCGTGCCAGTTTGACCGGCCGGACTTTATCAATCAGGTGGTTGCGGCGCTGAATGAAAGCGGCCTGCCCCCGCGTATGCTGGAGCTTGAGATCACGGAGACGATGGCGGTGAGCAATCCTGAACAAGTGGCGACGGTGATGAAGCCGCTGCGCGCGATGGGCGTGAAGCTGGCGATTGATGATTTTGGGACCGGGCATGCCAATCTGTCGCTTCTGACGCAATTGCCGTTTGATATTTTCAAGATTGATCGCCAGTTTGTTTCGGCGCTGGAGGCGGATGAGCAAGCGCCTGCCGTGATCGAGATGATCCTGTCTATGGCGAAGACGCTCGGTATGAAGACGGTTGCCGAGGGGATTGAAACCGAGGAACAGGCCGCGTTTCTGACCCGTCGCGGCTGTACGCTCGGTCAGGGGTATCTTTATAGCCGCCCGATCCCTGTGCCGGAGTTTCGCAAGCTGGTGCGAGACTGGCCACAGAGGGATGCGCCTGGCGGTTTGCGCGTGGTGAGCTAGGGGCGCTCTGTTTGCCGATTTTCAGTGAGCGGTCAAACCTTTGCAGGTGTTTTGGCGTGGCTGGCGATGAAGTCGCTGACGCGGGGGACGATTTCGGTGCGGAAGCGTGAGCCGTTGAAGACGCCGTAATGGCCGACGCCGGGCTGGATATAATCCTCGCGCATACTGGCCGGCAGCCCTGTGCAAAGCGTGTGGGCGGCCTGGGTCTGGCCGATGCCGGAAATATCGTCCTTCTCCCCTTCCACGGTCATCAGGGCGACATCGCGCACGGCTTCCGGCCGGACCAGACGGTCGCGGTGGTGGAAGATGCCCCGGGCGAGATGGTGCTCCTGGAAAATGCGGCGGATGGTCTGAAGGTAGAACTCTTCGGTGAGATCTAGCACGGAGAGATATTCGTCATAGAATTTGCGGTGCTTGCCCGCATTGTCGCCATCGCCTTCGACCAGATGGCTGAAGAATTTCCAATGGGCGGAGACGTGATTGTCCCAATTCATATTCATGAAGGAGGACAATTGGACGAAGCCGGGATAAACCCGCCGCATTGCGCCCGGCCAAGGCGGCGGGACGGTGTGGATCATATTGTCTTCGAACCATTCAAATGGTCTCTCCTCGGACAATTTGTTCGGCACGGTGGGGGATTCGCGCGCGTCGATGGGCGAGCCCATAAAGGTCATGGTGGCGGGACGCGCGGGGTCATTGTCTTCGGCCATCATCGAGATGGCGGCGAGCACGGGCGGGCCGGGCTGGCACACGGCGAGGACATTGGTCCCTGCCCCGAGCTTTGTCACCATCAGGCGGATATGGTCGATATAGTCATCAAGGTCGAACCGGCCAAACCAGACCGGCACCATGCGGGCGTCTGTCCAGTCGGTGATGTAGACCTCATGAGTAGGCAAGAAGGCTTCGACCGTGCCGCGCAGAAGGGTTGCGTAATGGCCGGACAGGGGCGCGACGATCAACAGGCGCGGCTGGGGGGCGGCGTTCGCTCCTACGGCTTTGGCCATCGCGTCTGGCGCGCGGCGGAAATGCAAGAGGCGGCACCAAGGGCTGGTCCAGACCGTATTGACCGAGATCGGAACATCAACCGCATTGATCCGTGTGGTGTCGATTTGCCAGTCGGGCTTGCCGTAAAATCTTGTCGTCGCTTCGAACACATCTGCTGCGGCAGCCATCGACCGGCCGATCTGGGTCTGGCCGACCGGATTGAGCGGGGAGCGTAATCCGGCGCGCGAGGCTTTGACCGCGAGCCGGAGCGGGAGCATCGCGGCGCGGTTCATTTCGACAAAACTGTAGAGCATTCACATTCCCAACATTGCTGCATTGCAACATATGCACACGCCGGACCAATTACCAAGATTGGGCCTGACAAAAGCACTGGGATTGGTGGGGTGGGTCTTCGGGGTGCCCCGAGGACGCGGACGGCACTATTCGAGCAGGTCGGTCAGGCAAGTGGCGATGGTTTCGGCGGTGGCTTCGTTTGTGAAGAAGGTTTTGAGCGTCCAGTCCTCGTTCATGAGATAGATGATGCTGGAATGGTCCATCGTGTATTCGGACAGGCTTTCGGGGGTTTCGACCTTGGAATAGCCTGCGCTGAACGCATCTGCGACGGCCTCTATGTTCTCAAGCGGGCCGGTCAGGCCGGTGATGTCGTCTGGGAAGACATCGGTTTGCAGATAGGCGGCGAGGCTTTCGGGTGTGTCGCGTTCGGGATCGACCGAGATCAGCACGGTGCGTGGGCGCTCGACATGTTCGGGCAGGCGCTGGAGGGCGCGGTCTATGGTGACGAGCGTGGCGGGGCAGATGTCAGGGCAATAGGTGAAGCCGAAAAAGACGAGGCTGTGGCGGCCTTTGAAGTCGGCTTCGGTGATAGGTGTTCCGGTCTGGTCGATCAGGGCAAACGGGCCACCGATTGTGTCATAAGCGCGGGTCGCGCAGCTGGCGACCGCCCCGCCCGCCTCTGTGTCCGCGCTGCCGGACGCATCGGGGGCTGAGCAGGCCGCAAGCGCTGCAAACATCCACAAAGACGCGATCCGATAGAGCATGGCGTTTAGTATGCAGCGGAATAAGACTTGGCGCAAGCTACACTCTGACGCATGATCGGGGCATGAAACAGGACACATATTCTGCTGGAGCAGGGCTCGACGAGGCGATGTTTGCGTTGCCCGAAGAGGGCTTGCGCAGTGTGGGGTCAGCGCTGGGGCGCGCGAGGCTGAGGACGTTTATTGGACTTCGTTGGATTGCGGTGGCCGGGCAGACACTGGCCGTGCTGAGTATTGTTTTCATATTTCAATTTAATTTGAATCTTGGACTCTGTCTTGCGATTATTGCGAGCTCTGCCTGGTTTAATGTTGGTATGACATTCGCATTCAGAACGCAGCGTCTGGCGAACACATTCGAGGCGAGCTCGCAATTGGTGTTTGATACGGCGCAATTGGCCGCTTTGATCGCGGCGACGGGCGGATTGGCCAATCCTTTCCTGCTTTTGCTGCTGGCGCCGGTGACGGTGGCGACGGCGAGCCTGAAAGGGTATCGCGCGGTCTTACTGGCTGTGTTCGCTTTGGCGCTGGCGGGGACGATGCCGCTTTATGCTGCGCCCCTGCCCTGGGTGATGGGGGAAGAGCTGGTGCTACCGCCGTTATACCAGCTTGGGCAGTTTGTGGCGTTGGCGGTGGGGCTGGCCTTCTTTGCGGTGTCGGCGGTGAGGCTTAATCAGGATGAGGCCAGATTGGTGCGCGCACTGGACGCAGCGCAGATCGTGATGGCGCGCGAGCAAAGACTCTCGGCGCTTGGGGCGATGGCGGCGATGACGGCGCATGAGTTGGGCACGCCGCTGGCGACGATCCATCTCGTATCAAAGGAAATGGCGGCGACGCTGGAAGATGGTCATCCCTATCACGAAGATGTGCTTTTGCTGGCCGAGCAGGCCGAGCGGTGCCGCGGGATTTTGCGCAAACTGGCCGAGGAGCGCGATGCGGGCGATATTGTGCATGCGCGAATGCCGCTGTCGGCGCTGGTCGAGGAGGCGTCTGCGCCGCATAAGGGGCTTGGGGTGGACGTGTTTGTGCGTACGCGGGCGGTGGCGGGTGGCGAGGAGAAGTTGCCGATCCTGCAACGCAGCCCCGAGATCCTGCATGCGCTTGGCGCATTCATCGAAAATGCGGTGAGTTTTGCCGGCAGCGAGGTGCATATCGAGGCGACCTGGAGCAATCTCGACTATACGGTGACCATTCGCGACGATGGGCCGGGCTTTTCGCCGGACGTGTTGCCGAAGCTGGGCGAGCCTTATGTCTCGGAACGCGGAATAGACCAAGCTGGCGGCGGCGATATGGGGCTGGGTTTCTTTATCGCCAAGACGCTGGTCGAGCGGACGGGCGGGCGGATTGCCATGCAAAACCGTGTGCCGCCGGCGCATGGCGCGATTGTTCAGGCCACGTGGCCCCGCTTGGCACTGGAACCGGACCCCGAACATACTATATAGAGGTCAGGCGATACCAAGGAGCTGGAAATGGATCGACCGGTTAAGCTGCACGAAAAACTGCAAGATGTGGATGATCGCACCTGTCTGGTGCTCGATGATGACGGGCCGTTTTGCCAGAGGCTGGCGCGGGCGCTGGCCCAGCGCGGCTTTCTGGTGTCGGCGGTGTCTACGGTGAGCGAAGCGCGCGACATTGCGCGGCTGAACCCGCCTGCGTTTGCGGTGCTCGATTTGCGGCTGGGCGATGGGTCGGGGCTTGATGTGGTCGAAGTGTTGCACACGCATAGGCCGGACTCGCGCGCGGTGATCCTGACCGGCTATGGTGCGATTGCGACGGCGGTGGCGGCGGTCAAAGCGGGGGCGGTCGATTACCTCTCCAAGCCCGCCGATGTGGAAGACATTATCAAGGCGCTGGTCGCGCGCGCAGACGCCAAACCCGCCCCGCCGGAAAACCCGATGTCAGCGGATCGGGTTCGCTGGGAACACATCCAGCGCGTCTATGAGCTGTGCGATCACAATGTGTCGGAGACGGCCCGGCGGCTGAATATGCATCGGCGGACGCTGCAGCGGATATTGGCGAAACGGGCGCCTCGGTAGGGGGTGTGACAGAGAAGAATTGCGGAAGGAACGTGGTAATATTTTGAAATATCAAAAGTGGTTCCGCCCGATATCAAAAGACTATTTCGCCTCTCTGGACAACGCCAGAACTAGCCACGAGGGCCGAGCGAGTTTTCCAAGCTCCGTGGCTGCAGACGCCCAAATCGCATTGATAAGCGCAATTCAAGACTTCGACCAATACGATATTCCCACTCTAAAGAAAGCAGTGCGGCAGGCACTTTTCTCCAGAACCGAAACTTTAGAGGCAAAAAGTTGGTTGGCAGAAGTCTCGCAGATTTACTGGAAAGCGGCCAATAATACGTCAACCAAGTATGTCGTCTTTACCGGCGTGTTTCTTTCAGAAGGACTGCCATTTCACGCTAAAACCGTAAATGGGTGCCGTATCACGCCCGTAAAAACTCCTTACTCAGATCGCAACAAGCGTTTCCTCAATAGTCACCAAGCCCTGATTGCAACTCACTTTAAAGATGAAAAGGAAAACCCCTCAAGGACTCCGGATCAATGGGTGAAAGTCCATGTTTGTGCTCAAAACAACAAGATTGCCTATTACAAGGCTAGGAACGCGCTAGACGAACTCCGAGGACTGTTAAACTTCATCTTTAACCGGACCAAGATTTCCAGAAGATCGTTCAACCATATGACACCCCAGCCTCTAAATGACGTCGCAGGGGCGAGATATGCCAGTGTCCACAATCCAAACGGCAGTATCGTGGATGATAATTTATGGTACCAGCGCCATTGGCAGCCACCAAAGAAAAGAAGGAATTTAGGCGAGAATGATGGTTTCCCAAAACGGAACTTCGAGCAATGCTTACTCCGACTTCAAGCGGGCCACCCTCTAGCAGAGCGAATAAAGCGGGCGCTACGCCTATATTGTCGCGCCCTAGATAATCCGAACTTCAAAGAAGCCTTTCTTGAGTTATGGGCGGTTCTCGAAATCTTGAGCCTCATTGAGCCGGGAGACAAACACGAACGGGTAGTCAAACGTGTCGCCAGCGTTTTCGAAAACACCATTACGCCAATCATGTATCTACATCATATGCGCGAAATGCGTAATGCGATGATACACACAGGGCTGGAACTAGAAGACGAGCATTTGGAACTGTTGATGTATCAGCTAAATCGCGACGTGTGCACGTTCATGAACTATTTGATTTGTAACACACTCAAATTCAATTCTGAAAGCGAGGCTCGGGCATTCTTTGATGCAGATCAAGACAATACCTCTCTGCAAGACCAAATCCGACTGAACAACAAGGTTCTGAAGTTTCGCAATTCATAACACTCCCTCCCCTACTCCGCTGCGACCTTCACGCCGTCTTCGCCGAGGATGCGGGACGAGATTTCGTTGGGGACGATGAGCAATGTTTCGGTGCAGGTTTGGTCGAAGTTTGCGAGGAGGGCTGCGGCGCGGGTGCTGCCGGTGCGTTCGTGGTGGAGTTCTATCAGGAGACGGAACTTTTCAGCATGCTCGGTGGGGAGCGCGGAGAGTTTGTACCATTTGATGGCGTCGGGGTTGGCGACGGCTTCGAACACGTCTTTCGGGTCCCAGATATAGGCTGTGCCGCCGGTCATGCCTGCGCCGAAATTGTCGCCGACGGGGCCGAGAATGGCCACTTCGCCGCCGGTCATATATTCGCAGCCATTAGCGCCGCAGCCTTCGATGACCGAGCTTGCGCCGGAGTTGCGCACGGCGAAGCGGACGCCGGCTGTGCCTGCCGCATACAGACGGCCAGAGGTTGCCCCATAGAGGCATGTGTTGCCGATGATGGCGTTTTCGGCCGCAGCGAATTTGGCGTCGGCGGGCGGGCGCGCGATGATGGTTGCGCCGGAGAGGCCTTTGCCGACATAGTCGTTTGCGTCGCCGGTAACGTCGAGGGTTAGTCCCTGTACGGCAAATGCACCGAGGGACTGGCCTGCCGAGCCTTCGAGCCGAACGTGGAGGCGTCCGTCGGCCAATGACCGTTCGCCGAACTGGCGGACAATGGCGCTGGAGGCGCGGGTGCCGATGGCGCGTTGGACATTGCGAACGCCATAGGAGAGCTGCATTTTTTCGCCGCGTTTGAAGAAGGGTTCTGCGTCGCGGAGGATTTGCGCGTCGAGCGTGTCGGGCACTTCGTTGCGGCGGGTGGGCTGATAGGTGACATCTGCGCCGCCTGCGACCTGAACCAGAAGCGGGTTGAGATCGAGGTCGTCGAGATGGGCTGCGCCGCGCGAAACTTGCGCGAGGAGATCGGAGCGGCCAATGGCTTCGTCGAGGCTGGAAAGGCCAAGTTCGGCGAGGGTTTCGCGGACGTCTTCGGCGATGAAGCTCATCAGGTTGACGACTTTGTCTGGGTTGCCGGTGAAGTGTTCGATGAGGGCGGGGTCTTGGGTGCAGATGCCGACGGGGCAAGTGTTTGAGTGGCATTGGCGGACCATGATGCAGCCCATCGCGACGAGGCTGGCTGTGCCGATGCCGTACTCTTCCGCGCCGAGCATGGCGGCCATGACGATGTCGCGGCCCGTGCGTAAGCCGCCATCCGTACGCAGAGTGACTTTGTCGCGCAGATTGTTCATGGAGAGGACTTGGTGGGCTTCGGCGAGGCCGAGTTCCCAGGGCAGGCCGGCATGTTTGATCGAGGTTTGCGGACTTGCGCCGGTGCCGCCGACATTGCCTGCGATGAGGATGACATCGGCTTTGGCTTTGGCGACGCC
>CALLCD010000211.1 GCA_938049795.1 uncultured Hyphomonadaceae bacterium
CTTTCGATCTCGCAAATGGCTGCCGCAAGCGCGCCGAACGCTCGGGCTGTTGGGGCCTATCTTGAAGGGCTGAACCCCGAGCAACGCCGCGCGGTGGAGACGACCGAGGGGCCGCTTCTGGTGCTGGCGGGTGCGGGCACGGGGAAGACGCGCGTGCTGACGGCGCGGCTGGCGCATATTATTGCGACGAAACGGGCTTGGCCATCGCAGACACTGACGGTGACATTTACGAACAAGGCGGCGCGCGAAATGCGTGAACGGGCACTGGCGCTGATTGGCGAAGCGGGCGAAGGGCTGCGGTGGCTTGGGACGTTCCACTCGATTGCGAGCCAGATCCTGCGCAAACATGCCGAACTGGTGGGGCTGAAATCGAGCTTTACGATTATCGACACGGATGACCAGATCCGGCTGTGTAAGCAGATTATCGAGGCGGAAGGCATTGACGCGAAACGCTGGACGCCGCGCTTTCTGGCGAGCCTGATTGATGGCTGGAAGAACCGGGCGCAAACGCCGGATCGGGTGGCGAGTGAAGATGCACATTTGTTTGCCAATGGCCGCGCGATCAAGTGCTACGAGATTTATCAGGCGCGGCTCAAAGTGCTCAATGCGTGTGATTTTGGTGATTTGCTGATCCACAATATTACGCTGTTCCAGAAGAAGCCGGACTTGCTCGCCGAGTATCACGCCAAGTTCAAATATGTGCTGGTGGACGAGTATCAGGATACGAATGTGGCGCAGTATTTGTGGCTAAGGCTGCTGGCGCAAGGCTCGAACAATATTTGCTGTGTGGGGGATGATGACCAGTCGATTTATGGCTGGCGCGGGGCGGAGGTCGATAATATCTTGCGGTTCGAGGAAGATTTCCCGGGCGGCGAGACGGTACGGCTGGAGCGTAATTATCGCTCTACGGAGCATATTTTGGCGTCGGCGAGCGCGGTGATCTCGCACAATAAGGACCGGCTCGGCAAAACGCTGCATGTCGGCGACGAGACGGCGTCTGATCCGGATGCGGAGAAGGTCAAAGTGCGCGGGCTGTGGGATGGCGAGGCTGAGGCGCGGCTGATCGGTGACGACATCGAAGCGTGGCGGGCGTCGGGGCGGGACTATGCTGATTGCGCGATCCTTGTGCGGGCGTCATGGCAGATGCGGCTGTTTGAGGAACGGTTGATCATGCTGGGTGTGCCCTATCGTGTGATCGGGGGTCCGCGCTTTTTCGAGCGGGCGGAGATACGCGATGCGATGGCCTATTTCCGGCTGGTCAATCAGCCTGATGATGATCTGGCGTTTGAACGCGTGGTCAACCAGCCCAAGCGCGGGGTCGGCAATACGAGCTTGCAAAAGCTGCAACGCTATGCGCGCGGGGATGGGCGGTCTTTGTCGGTTGTGGTGCCGATGGTGCTGCAAACGGATGAGATCAAGGGCGGCGCGAAACGCGGGCTGACGATTTTTCTCGACCAGATGAATATGTGGCGCGACAAGCTGGCCGCCGGTCTGCCGCATACGGATCTTGCCGAGATGATCCTCGACGAGAGCGGCTATACGGACATGTTGCAAAAGGACCGTAGCCCGCAGGCGCAGACGCGGCTCGACAATTTGAAAGAACTGGTCCGCGCGATGGGCGAGTTTGATAGCCTGCCCGCTTTTCTTGAACATGTGCAATTGGTGATGGATGCATCGACCGGCGAGATGGGCGATGATCAGGTGCAGATATTGACCCTACACGGAGCAAAAGGGCTTGAATGGCCGCAAGTGTTTTTGCCCGGCTGGGAGGAGGAAGTCTTCCCCTCGCGGCGTAGCTTGGACGAGAGCGGGATGAAGGGGCTCGAGGAGGAGCGCAGGCTCGCCTATGTCGGGATTACGCGGGCGCGAGAGCGGTGCTATATTTCCTTTGTGGCGAACCGGCAGATTTATGGGCGGTGGCAGTCGGTCCTGCCCTCACGCTTTGTCGACGAGCTGCCAATGGCGCATGTCGAGGCGGTGTCGGAGACGGGATATGCGACGCAACCGGGCGCGGAGAGCGGGTTTTCGGGCAGTGTGGAGGATCTGGGCGAGCGGTCGTCTTATGATAGCCCCGGCTGGCGGCGCTTGCAGAAGAATGCGGCATCCGAAGGCGGTGGCGGGCCTGTGATCGAGGGCAAGGCGGAACTGATTGCCACGTCAGCGGGCCAGAGCAGCTTTCGCAAAGGCCAACGCGTGTTCCATGATAAATTCGGCTATGGCAAGGTGGTGACGGCTGAGGGCACCAAGCTGACCGTCGATTTCGAGAAGACCAATCGGAAGAAAGTTATCGCGACGTTTTTGACGGCTGTTTAGCCCCTACTCCACTTTCCTGACTGGGACTTCGAAGTCGCAAATGTCGAGGACGGCGGGTGGGGTGCGGTAGAAGAAGTCGGCGGTGCGGACGCGGCGGGCAGTTTTGGCCGCTTCAAAGGCGTCGGTGCGGGTGCGCATGACGAGATAGGTTGGGCGCTCGGCTTCGGGCATGTCGGAAGCGATCCGTACACGGCGCATTTCGTCACCCGTGCGCGGGGGCTGGATGACGCCGCTTTCGATTGCGCGGTTGCCGCGTTCAAGTTTCTGGAGGTATTGCATGCCGTCGATGACGCGGGCGAAGATGGTGAGGTTGCGGTCGAGATAGCGCTGGGCGTCGAGGGTGATGTAGAATTCGGTGCTGCCGCTGTCGGGATCAGTGTCGCGGGCCATCGCCACCGCGCCCGGACAGTGGAGCAGCCATTCGCGGGCGAGCTCTGTGTCGCGGGCCATCGCAAAGCCGGTGCCGGTGTGGCCGACGGTTTGGGCGAAGAGGTCGTCATTGCCGAGCTTGATGAAGGGTTCGAAGCTCGACGCGCGGTCGTTCTCATTGCGCAGGGGCGGCCAGCCCTCCATGCGCTCATCATGCTGGACACCGGCCTGGGCGACGAAGCGGTCGATCACGCGGTAGAAATATTCGCCATCATAGAAGCCGGCGCGGACAAGCTCGCGGAAGCGTTTGGCATGGCGCGGGGCGAAGCTGATATTCAGCTCGAGGGCGGTGGTGCCGTATTGCGTTTCGATGAGGACGAGATCGTCGGGGTCGACTTCGCGCCAGTCGGAGGCGGGTAAGGGCGCGGGGGTTTGGGCTGTGGTTTGGGCTGTGGATTGCGCCGCTTCAGAGCTTCCCTCCCCGCCCGTTTGCGCGCAAGCTGTGCCAACAGTCAGGAGCGCTGCGGCGAGGATGGATGTGAGCAGGTTGGGCATGAGCGTTTCCCTCTAATTTGCCATGATTGCAGATGAGTCTACCCATAAACGCGCCCGCCTGCTAGAGACGCGCCATGTACAAGATTTTTGCAAATGGGCCGCGCGCCGATATTCAAGCTGTTTGGGATGTGCTGGCGTGGACGGACCCGACGCCTGCGGATGCGGTGGACGCGAAGGAAGACGGGCGCAAGGGCTGGCGGCTTGATGCGTATGCGGCGGATGAGGCGGCGGCGAAGGCGTGTATTGCGCTCGCCAATGAGGCGGTGCCGAGCCTGAATGTGCGCTATGAAGTGCTGGAGGATCGCGACTGGGTGACGCTGTCGCTTGAGGGGTTGCCGCCGGTTGAGGCAGGGCCGTTTATTGTGGCGGGCAGTCATGCGCTGGCGGCGTCCTCGCCCGGTATGACGAGCGTGTTGATTGAAGCGGGACCGGCTTTTGGTACGGGGCATCATGGCACGACGCTGGGGTGTTTGCTGGGGCTTGCGCATGTGTTGCGGAAGCGGCGGGTGCGCAAAGTGCTCGATCTGGGGACCGGGTCTGGCGTGTTGTCGATTGCGGCGCTGAAAGTGGGCGCGGTGCGGGCGGTGGGCACGGATATTGATCTCGACAGTGTGCGGGTCTCCGACGACAATGCGCGGAAAAACAAAGTGGCGGTGCGGTTTAAGGGCGTGCATTGCTCGGGCGTGCGGCATGCGGTGGTGCAGCGGGATGCGCCGTATGACACGGTGTTTGCGAACATATTGGCGCGGCCGCTGGTTCGGCTTGCACCGGACATTTACCGGATGACAGCTCCGGGCGGCGCGATCATTTTGTCGGGACTGTTGCGGCATCAGGAACCGCAAGTGATCGGCGCGTTTGCGGGGCGCGGGCTGTTGCTGGTCGAGCGGTTCCATCGCGATGGCTGGTCTACGCTTTTGTTTGAGAAGCGGGGTTAGCGGATCAGCGAGATCGAGGGGCCGTTAAGTTTGATGGACTGGCGGGTGTTTTCGTCGAGCCAGCGTTCGGCGATGACCAGAAGCTGTAGGTTTCCGGTTGGCGTGTCGGCGGGGTCGAAGCTGGTGTATTCGCGGCCGCGTGGGCCTTGAAAGACGGCGCCGGCGAGGGTACGGCCTGTCAGGTTGGCATCGAAGGCAAGCGGGTCGCCGATTTTGTGGGCGACGGTCAGCGGGGCAGCGAGGGTGCCTTCCTGTTTAACGAAGAGTTGGGTGACCCATGCGCCCTGCCCTGTCCGGACGAGGCCGATGGCCATGTGGGTGACGTTGGGCGCGAGGATGTTGGCTTTGTGGCTGGGGCTGTCCATCAGCAGATTGTGCAGGAGGCTGGCGATTCGGGCGTCGTCAAGGCCGCCCGTGGCGGAGGCGAGGTTCTCGCGGGTTTCGGACTGGACGAGCGTGCGGTCGAGCGCGGAGATGCGTTCGAACGGGGTGCGGCCGTCTGCGCCGATATGGGCGAAAAAGCCCTCTTGCGCCATGTCGAAACTGTGCAGGCGGGCGGGCGCACGAAGCTCTGTGCGCAGACGAAGCGGGGCGAGACCAGCCTCGGCGCGGGCGGCGTTTGCGAGGGCGAGCATGTCCTGTTCGATGCTCTCATTGTACCAGAAACCGGCGCGCGGCGTCTCGACACAGGCCATGGCTTTGGGGACATAGTGCTGGATTTCGGCTCCGCGCTGCGCCGAAGGGGTGTCGCATTCGGACGTTTGCGCGATGGCGGGGAACGCGGCGATGGCGGCGAGCAGTATGAGGGCGAGATAACGGATCATGGGGGCAGTGTACCGGACCGGGCCTGCTAAAATGTCACGCCTTTGCGTGGATTTGGGCGCTCGGGGGTAAGCCTTTCTTAGCCATGATGGGTGGCTTAGTCGGAGATCGCTTTTAAGAGCGCGGTGTGGAAGAGGTCTGGCTGGTCGATCATGATGAAGTGGAAGCTGTTGTCGATCATCGTGATGTCTGCATTGGGCGCGGCGGCGTATTGCGCCGTGTAGAGACTTTCGATCTGGTCGCGGGGCGCACCCATAGCCGGATCGAACGGGACCAAGATCAGTGTGTCTGTCTCGAGGGCGCTTAGATCTGCGCGCAGGTCAGTGCCGAGCAATTCTCCGGTGACGGCGGACACGGTGGCTTGATCGGAGGTCTCGCCCCACCGCACCAATTCGGGGAGAGAGGTTTGAGTTTTGACCAATCGGGCGAGCCCTGCTTTTTGCTGGGCATCGAATGCGTCGCGGGGCATTGAGGCCATTTGTCCGGCCATGATGGGGGCTTGGGCGGCAGCCATTTCGGGCGTTGCGC